>JANNSA010000443.1:0-17734 GCA_031402115.1 Hyphomicrobiaceae bacterium
CTGGGGTCCGAAACCGCGCCAACCCAGATTTACAACGGTTATGGCGAGTGGGTGGCCGGCCTCTATGCTGGCATGGACGGCGAAAAACTGTTCATGTGACCGTGCTGACGGGGATGATAATTACAATGCAACATCAACGGGTTGTTGTTGATTTCTGAGACAAGTAGCAACCATACCTTAACCGCCATGCTGGCATCATCCCCTGACGTGGGGACGGTGGCAAGGGAGTGGCTGGCTTATGGTTGGGGTATTGTGGCGATGGCTGATGGGGCGGCCGCACGGTTCTATGGATCAAGTCCAGATCACGAAGAGCCAGCTCGGCGTACTGTTGCCCGTGACGGCAATAACGGAGCTGCGCGTCGAAGCTGAAGCCGCTGCGGAATTGTTGCGTCTGGTCTCACCGCAGACGCTACCCGAAAGCGACGCACAGACCGTGCAGTCGCTGCTGCAGGTCGCGGCAGCCGTATCCGGCAGCCTCGACCAGCACGTCGCGCCTCGTGCCGGCAGGTCGTACAGCGTTGGCGTCAGCGTCCTGCAGCGGCCCGTTCGCCGTCCGGTAGAACCCAAGCGATCGGCATCGTTTGCGACGGGCACGCGAACCAATCCTAAGCCGCGCCCCCTAAGCTCGCAAGCCAGCGCTGCCCGCGCCCCCAAACCTGTTCCCGATCGCCGGCGTGTCGCTGTGATGGTTGACCGGCCGCCGAGCCCAAGCAGAGCGGTCGCCGGGTTTCGCGATACCGCGCTCTCTGCCGATGCCCTGACAGCTCAGCGGTCGTTGGCCGCCTAAGCCAGAAAAATGCTTCCAAGGCAGGGACTAACCTGCGGCTAGCACCTTGACGATTCGAGGTTTGCCGGGTTTTCACCAATCCATTGCAGAATTCAGGGCAAACACGTCCCGATCAAAGCGTTACGAAGCAGTGATTGTATAGTCTCGATTGATCGCGCGCGCATGGCATCGACCGCCGATCCCCTAATCCCGCTGGTTGTCGAACGAGCCGCGCACGTTCCAGATTTCGCGGGCGTATTCGCGGATGGTACGGTCTGACGAGAACCAGCCCATGCGGGCAGTGTTGCGCATGGCGATTGCCTGCCAGCGATCCTTGTCGCGCCAGAGGGCATCGAGCTTGCGCTGGGCGTCCCAGTAGCTGGCGAAGTCGGCGGTCACCAGGAACCAGTCGTGGTGGTACAGCCCTTCCGTCAAGTCGTGGTAGCGGTAACCGTCGCCGCCCGAGAACGTGCCGGCCGACAGGGCTTCAAGCACGGCCTTCAGGCGCGGCGTCGCGTCGATGATGGCGCGCGGATGGATGCCCTTCTGGCGCCGCTCGCTGACTTCCTGAGCGGTCAGGCCAAAGATCGTGATGTTATCGCGGCCGACCTTCTCCGCAATCTCGACATTGGCGCCGTCGAGGGTGCCGATCGTGTGCGCGCCGTTCAAGGCAAATTTCATATTGCCGGTGCCCGATGCCTCCATGCCGGCTGTCGAAATCTGCTCCGACAGGTCCGTTGCCGGAATCACCATCTCGGCGAGGCTGACATTGTAGTTCGGCAGGAAAACCACCTTCAGCTTGTCGCCAATGGCGGGGTCCACATTGACCACTGCGGCGACATCGTTGATCAGCCTGATGATCAATTTTGCAAGGTGGTAGCTCGGCGCTGCCTTGCCAGCGAAGATCTTGACGCGCGGCGCCCAGTTCTTGTTCGGCTCCGCCTTGATCGCCTGGTACAGCGCGATGGTTTCCAGGATGTTGAGTTGCTGGCGCTTGTATTCGTGGATGCGCTTGATGTGCACATCGAACATCGCCGCCGGATCGACGCGGAAATTGACGCGCTCCTCGATCAAGGCAGCCAATCGAACCTTGTTGGCATGCTTGACCTCGGCGAAGCGCTTGCGCCAGTCCGGCATCTCAGCGAAGCGCGCGAACTGCGCCAGCTCCGAGGCATCATCGAGCACCTCATTACCGATCGCCTCAGTGATCAGGCGGGTCAGCCCGGGATTAGCTTGCTGCAGCCAGCGCCTGGGCGTGATGCCATTGGTCTTATTGACGATGCGGCCCGGATACAGCCGGTCGAGATCGCGGAACACGGATTTCTTCATCAGTTCCGTGTGCAGGGCGGAGACGCCATTGACGTGATGCGACCCGGCGAAAGCCAATTGGCCCATGCGCACGCGCCAGTCGCCATGCCGGTCAACCAGCGAGACCGGGTCGTGCTTGACTTCGCTGTCGGTGACGGCGCGGGCGGCGACATCGGCGGCGATGCGCTCGTCAAGTGCGTAAATGATCTGCATGTGCCGGGGCAGCAGCCGCTCCACCAGCCAGACTGGCCAGGTCTCCAGCGCTTCTGGCAGCAGGGTGTGATTGGTGTAAGAGGTGACGGCGCGGGTGGTAGCCCAGGCCGTGTCGGCGTCGAGACCATGCTCGTCCATCAGCAGCCGCATCATCTCAGCGACGGCAAGCGCTGGATGCGTGTCGTTCAGCTGGATCGCCACCCGGTCAGGCAGCGCCTTGATATCGAAGCCCTCGGCGATGTGCCGGTGGATCAGGTCCTGCAACGAAGCTGAGACAAAGAAATACTCCTGCCGCAGCCTGAGTTCCTGGCCGGCCGGCGTCGAATCCGACGGATACAGCACCTTGGAAATGCTCTCGGCACGGGAGCGTTCGGCCAGCGCCCCAACATGGTCGCCGCCATTGAAGGCATCAAGCCGCAGTGCTTCCGGCGCCCGCGACTGCCACAGCCGCAACGTATTGACCCGGCGGCCACGCCAGCCGACGATTGGCGTATCGTGCGGCACCGCCAGCACAATCTCGCCGGGCTTCCAGACCGCAAGTTTCTGGGCCGCTTCGCCCATCAGGTTGGTGACCTGGCCGTTGAAGCCAATTTTGTAGGTAGCGGCGTGGCGCACAACGTCCCATGGCGAACCATTGGCCAGCCAATCCTCGGGCTGCTCGGTCTGCCGGCCGCCGACAATCGACTGCTTGAACAGGCCATGCTCGTAGCGGATGCCATAGCCCATGGCGGCGATGCCCAGTGTCGCCATGCTTTCCATGAAACAGGCCGCCAGCCGCCCGAGCCCGCCATTGCCGAGCGCGGCATCCGGCTCCAGCTTGATCAGCACATCGCGATCCACGCCGAGGCTGTGCAATGCTAGGCCAATATCTTCCATTAGGCCGAGATTGCTGATGGAATCGCGCAACAGGCGGCCAATCAGGAATTCCAGCGATAGATAATAGACGCGCTTACCGGTGGCGCCGAGCGCCTCGGCTTCCGAGTGTAGCCATCGCTCAATAACGCGGCCGCGCACGGCCAGGCAGGTGGCGCGCAGCCAGTCCTCGTCACGCGCTGTCGATGGCGAAACGCCGACGTCATGCTGCAATTGCAACAGAATCTCTGTTGCAAGTTCGCTGGCGGCGCTGCTCACGGGCACGGACTTGGCTCGGCTGGCATTCTTCACAGGCGGTCTCCCGGCGTCGCGTCTTAAGTGGCGAAACAAGGGAGCGCGCCAGCGAAGGCCGCCGCACGCCATGAGTCGCAAACACACAATAGGGCGATGCGAGCCGAAAGAACGCGGCGCGCCGTCGCATGGGTGGCCGCAACCGGTTACGCGGGCAGAAGGGTTGCATAGAAGGCACGCACTGGCGGCCCAAGCCGATGCCGTTGGCTACGGCGCGACGATCGGCTGGGCCTTAAGCACCGGCAGGCGCGGCTCAATGCCGGCAAACCGGCTGCCTTCCTCAAACCAGGATTTCGGCGCCGGCGCCCCCCACAGCGTCTGGCGCTGCGGGTCCTTCAGGTCCCATTTGATCGGCTCCAGGTCGGGATCAACGGTCTGGTAGTCCGAGCAATAGATTTCCGTGCGGTGGCCGTCGGGGTCGCGGATGTACAGGAAGAAGGCATTGGAGATGCCGTGACGGCCTGGGCCGCGCTCAATATTCCCGACATAGCCGGTGGTCGCCATCAGATCGAGCAGGTCAATGATGTTCAGCGGTGTCGGCACCCAGAAGGCCATGTGGTGCAGCCGCGGCCCCAGGCCGTTGGTGAACGCGATGTCGTGCACGCCACCCTTGCGGTGCAGCCACGCCGCCCACAACGCGCCGGTCGCCTCGTCCTCAGTGTATTCCGTGACGCGGAAGCCCATCGCCGACCAGAACGCCACCGACTGATCGACATGGGGCGAGAAGCAGTTGAAATGGTCAATCCGCAACGGCTTGACGCCACGATACAGCGCATACTTCTGGTGCACTGAAGGCAGCCGCTGCATGTGGGCGTAGAATTCCACGGGGATGCCGTGCGGGTCCGTGCTGGCGAGCGTCCGGCCCTGGTGTGGCCGTTCCACATACTTTACGGGCCGGCCCTGTCCGCGCAACCATTCGGCGGCTTGGTCGAGATCGCGCTCTTCGAACACTTTGAACGACAGCGCGTGTGCCCTGGGCTCAGGCCCTTTTCTCAGGATCACGCAATGATGGCCACGCTCTTCCAGTCCGCGCAGCATCAGCGTTTCGCTGGTTTCGGCGGTTGGCAGCAGGCCGAGCGTATCCACATAGAACGCGCGCGAGCGGGCGATGTCGCGCACCGTCAGCTCGATATGACTGAGCCGCACGACATTGAACGGCGGATGCAAGGTCGGCGCAGGCACGGGCATGGCGACGCTCCGGTGTTCGACGAGGCAGGGCGTTTAGATACCCCCTCTCCCCTTGCTGAAAGAGCAATGGGAGAGGGAGCAGAGTTCACCCACCCAGCTTCGGGATCACGTGCACGCCCGTGGCGAAGGCGATGTTCTTGGTTTCCATGTAGAAATCGAACGACCAGTCGCCGCCGTCGCGGCCGATGCCGGATGCCTTCATGCCGCCGAACGGCGCAGGCAAATGCCGGACGTTCTCGGAATTGACCCAGATCATGCCGGCCTCCAGGGCGTCAGACACGCGGAGCGCGCGCGTCACATCGGCGGTCCAGATGTAACCGGTCAGGCCGTAGGCGATGCCGTTAGCAATACTGAGCGCCTCGGCCTCGTCCATGAACGGCATGGCGGTCAGTACCGGACCGAAGATCTCTTCCTGGGCAATGCGCATGCTGGGCTTAGCGCCCGTGAACAAGGTCGGCGCGACGTAGCAGCCGCCGCCCGGACCCGCCACCTTGTGACCACCGGCCGCGATCGTCGCCCCCTCGGCGCGGGCAATGTCGACATAAGCCAGCACCTTGGCTTCGTGCTCGGGGTGGATCAACGGCCCAACGACGGTTTCCGGATCAAGCGGATGGCCAACCTTGATACGCTTGGCCTTGTCAGCGACCATCGCTACGAACGTGTCGTGCACAGACGCTTCCACCAGCAGCCGGCTGGACGATGTGCAGCGCTCGCCGTTGAGCGAGTAGATCATGAACACGGCGGCGTCGGCGGCGCGCTCCAGATCGGCGTCGGCAAACACGATCACCGGGTTCTTGCCGCCGAGCTCGAAGTGCACGCGCTTCAGGGTGTCGGCGGCTTGGCGCATGATCAGCGAGCCGGTGCGGCTCTCGCCAACAAACGCAATCGCCTTGATGTCGGGATGCTCGGTCAGCGCTTTGCCCGCCTCCTCGCCCAGACCATTGACCAGATTCCAGACGCCCGTGGGCAGCCCCGCCTCTTCGGCAATTTCCACCAGCAGCCGCGCTGTCAGCGGCGATAACTCAGCCGGCTTGTGGACGACGGTGCAACCCGCCGCCAAGGCTGGCGCAATTTTCCAAGTGGACAGCATGAAGGGCGTGTTCCACGGCGTGATCACACCGACGGCCCCCAGCGGCACGCGCGTCGTCATGTTGATTTGGCCCGGACCGCGCAACGTCGAGCCATCGCGCGCGGCCGGCGCCCGATCGGCGTAAAAGCGAAAGTTTTCAGCGCCGCGCAAGGCTGCCTTGGCCATGAAGCGATAGGCTTGGCCGGTATCCATGCACTCCGTCAGCGCGATCTCCTCGGCGCGCGCCACGATGCCATCAGCGATCCGGTGCAGCACCCGGCGGCGCTCAGCTCCCGCCAGCGCCGCCCAGGCCGGGAACGCCGCCTTGGCGGCCTTGGCGGCAGCATCAATGTCAGCGGCGTTGCCACGCGCCACCTTGGCCAGCGGCTTCAGGTCAACCGGCGAGATGATGTCAAACGTCTGGCCATCGGCCGCCGGTACCGCGGCGCCATTGATGTGATTGAGCACTCCAGCCACCCGGAAACGCGCCAGATACCGCTCTGCCGCCGCCAGATTGCCTTCCAATGTCACCGTCTTGGCCATGCCGGATCCGATCACCGCACTTCGCTATTTCGTCACCCGCAACCGCTCGTGCATGCCGTTCTTTTTCCAACTCAGCTCCGGATCAATCTCACGCACTTCGAACGATAGCGCGAAATACGGGCTCGCCAATTGATCGCTCAGCACCAGCGACATCGCCTGGAACACGGCGTCGCCAACGCGCTTCTTGGTGGCCGGATCGCGGCCCGCTGCCAGCCTGAGGGACACGTCGATGAAGGCGTTGCGCTCGTCATCATCGGCGATCGCATAGGCGTCGCACGGCAACGCCCGCACGCGCACCGCGCCAGTTTCGAACACACCCGTGCTGAGCGCCGCCTTGAGCACCGCACGGCAGAACGCATGCATGTCGACCCGGCCATCCAGATTGGCCGAATACTCGATTGAGAAGTGTGGCATCGGAAGCCTCTTCGTTGACCGCTGAATACTTAACGTGTTAACGAGATCGGTGTCAATTGCAGGCGACTGAACGCGCGCGAGGAGTGACCAATGCGCCAATTGGGCAAGACCGAACTGCGCGGTTCCATGCCGCCTTTGGTGACGCCGTTCCGCAACGGCGAGATCGACATTACGGCCTACGCCAAGCTGGTGGAAACGCAAGTCGCCGAGGGCTCGCACGGCATACTCGTCAACGGCACGACATCGGAACCGTCGTCCCTGACCATCGCCGAGCGCAACCGTTTGGTGGATGTGGCGGTGGAAGCGGCGGCTGGCAAGCTCACTGTCGTGGCCGCAACCGGTTCGCAATCCTTTGCTGAGACCGCGGCGCTGACCAAATACGCCAACGCCAACAAAGGCGTCGACGCGCTGTTGATCGTGACGCCGTATTACTCGCGGCCGCCGCAGCGCGGCATCATCGCCTACTACCAGCAACTCGATGTGATGACCTCGAAGCCCTGGATGATTTACCACATCCCGGGCCGCGCTGCCGTCGACGTCAAGATCGAGACGGTCGCCGAGATCGACAGGACCTGCCCGAACTTCGTCGGCATGAAGCACGCTTCGCTCGATCTGGCGTTTGTCTCGGACCTGTTTGCCGAGGTGAATGACGACCTGCGCGTGTTCGTCGGCTTGGAAGAGTTGTCGTTCCCGATGCTGGCAATCGGCGCCTGTGGCCTGATGAACGCCGTCGGCAATCTGGCGCCGAAACCGCTTGCTGACATGTGCGATGCGGTCTCGGCTGGCGACCTGTTCAAAGCCCGCCAGCTGCACCGCGATTTGTTCGAGATCAACAAGGCGGTGTTCTGGGACATCAACCCGATCCCGATGAAGTACATGATGAAGCGCATGGGCCTGTTGCCCACGAACGAGCATCGCCTGCCGCTTTTGCCTGCCGCACCCGAACTGGAGAAGCGGCTGGACGCGCTGCTGGCGAAACTGAAAATGGTATGAGAGGGGCGAGGGTCTGTCGGGTGCGAAAGGCCGCCTTCAGGCCGTATCGCACCAGCTACGGGCCGTGAGCGCCAGCGGCTGGTGCGAAACGGCGAAGACGCCTTTCGCACCCTACAAATGGGTTTCCTATGCGGCTGACGACGATCAAGATCAATGGCACGCGGCGGGTCGTGGCGGTGCGCGACGGTGGCGTCGTCGACCTGACGGCGATGCTGCCAGCGGCAACCAGTGTGCGCCGGTTGATCGCTGAGAATGGCTTGGACACGGCAGCCAAAGCAGCCGCAACCGGTCCGATCCTGCCGGCCGACCGGTTGACCTTTGATCTGCCCATCCCCGATCCCAGCAAAATCATCTGCGTCGGTGTCAACTACAAGGACCGCAACGCCGAGTACAAGGATGGCTCGGAGGCGCCGAAATATCCATCGCTGTTCATGCGCACGCCGCTGTCATTCGTGGCCAACGGCCAGGCGCTGATGATCCCCAAGGAATCCGAGCAGCTCGACTATGAGGGCGAGATCGTCGTCGTGATCGGCCGGGGCGGACGGCGCATCAAGGCAGCGGACGCGCACGCGCACATCGCCGGGCTGACGCTGATGAACGAGGGTTCGGTGCGGGACTGGATCCGGCATGGCAAGTTTAACGTCACGCAGGGCAAGAACTTCGACCGCTCGGGCGCCATCGGTCCGTGGATCGAAACTGATCTCAGCCAGTTCAACCTCTCAGATCACGCACTGGAAACCCACGTCAATGGCGAGTTGCGGCAGTCCGACAGCACCGCCTCGATGGCATTCCCGATCGCCCACATCCTGGAATACATCTCCAGCTTCACGACACTGGAACCGGGTGACCTGATCGCCACCGGCACGCCAACTGGTTCCGGCGCGCGCTTTGATCCGCCGCGCTGGCTGAAAGCCGGCGACAGCGTCACGGTGTCGTCGCCAGGCCTGGGCAGTCTCACCAACGTCGTTGCCGCCGAGTAGCCGGGATCGTCACGGCTGGAAGTCGCGCAAGCGGTCGGGTAGCTGAGCAATTGTCGGGATGTCGGCGTTGGCGAATGCCAGCCGCAGATGGCTATCCTGGCCGGCGCCAAAATAGCTGCCGGGCAATCCCAGCACGCCGCGTTCAAAACACAGGCCCTCGGCGACCTTGCTGGCAGGCACGCCGTCATACGGATGCCGCACATAGGCAAAATAGGCGCCGACCGAGCTGATCTGCCAACCATTCAGTTGCGCGATTGCTGCCTGGAACGCCTTGGCGCGGGCATTGATCTCGGCGCGGTTGCCGGCGCGCCAATCCTGCAGCGCCTCGATGCCCCAGCTCAACGCGCCTTGCGCCGGCCGTGGCGGGCAGATCTGCACCGTGTCGAGCGCCTTGTTCAATTCGGCCATGACCGCTGGTCCCGTGGTGATGGCACCGAGCCGGTGTCCGGGCATGCAGTAGGCCTTCGAGAAACTATAGAGCTGGATGATCGTGTCTCGCCATGCGGTGCTTGCGAATTCCGCGTGCGGCTGACCGGTGTCGGTTGGCATGAAGTCGCGATAGGTCTCATCCAGAATCAGCCACAGCCCGCGCTTGCGCGCCAGCTTGTGAAACGCGGCGATGAGTTCGGGCGGATACACAGCGCCCGTCGGGTTGTTCGGCGTAACCAGCAGGATTGCGCGGGTGCTGGCGTCGATCAGCGCTGCGGCGGCATCGACGCTCGGCAGGAAGCCTTCTTCTGGAAGCGTCGCTAACGGCTTGACGCGGATGCCGAGCATCGACAGCGCCATCTCATGGTTGAAGTACCAGGGCGTCGGTACGATGACGCTGTCGCCAGCCTTGGCCGTGCACAGCGCCGTCATGAAGAACGCCTGATTGCAGCCCGAGGTGATCGCGACGTCGCCCGCCTGAATGTCGCCGCCATAAACAGCGGATTGATCGGCGGCGTAGGCAACGCGCAACGGCATATCGCCAAAGATGCTGCCGTAGCGGGCGCCGGCCGGATCACCGGCACCTTGCGCAAACCGCGCCAGCAATTCGGCCGGCGGCGCTGTCCCCGGCGCTGCCTGCGCCAGGTTGATCAGCGGCCCGCCACGCCCGTCATAACGGTCGGCCCAAACATAGGCAGCGGGGATCGGCGGCGTGCCGGTGTCGAGCAGGTTGCGGTTGACGGCTGGCAGCATGGCGAGTGATCCGGGTATTGGCGGCGGAAGGTGACAACGATGCGGCGCTCTGGCGCTTGTGTCCAGCGGGCATGCTGCTTGACTGACGTTAGGCAGCGCACAAGCGCCTGCCCACGGCCCAGCCGAGGAAGTCGGGGCCAGGCACTTACGCGCCGGCTCGGTCACGACACTTGGTTGACGCCAGTGTGCGCGTAAGTGCCTGACCCCGGTCTGCTACTTCGGCCTATCAATGCGGAACGCTTCGTCGATCAGCGCGTATTCGGCATAGCCCAGCCGCGCGATCAGCTTGAGCGACGCGGTGTCGACGCGACCGTTGCGCAGGGCGGTGTCGTCGATGTGCACGCCGACGACCTCGCCGAACACGACGGCATAATTGTCGTCGCCGGGCAGCTGCACTGTTTTCCACCAGCGGCATTCCAGGGCGGCGGGCGAGGCCGCGACGCGCGGTGGCTTGACCAGCCGGGACGGCGCTTTCGCCACGCCCGCCACTTCGAACTCATCGACGCCCGGCGGCACGGAAGCGGCACTTGCGTTCATGGCGTCGCGCAGGGCGTAGGTCGCCAGCGAGCAGACGAATTCGCCCGTCGCCTCGGCATTGCGCTGGGTGTCCTTCAGCGATGCAGACGCGAACATCACGTAAGGCGGGTTTTCACCAACGGCGTTAAAGAAGCTGTAGGGTGCCAGATTGGCGACGCCGTCTGGACTGAGCGTTGAAATCCAGCCGATCGGGCGTGGCGCCACCAGCGCCTTCAACGGGTCGATCGGCAGCCCGTGATCATGGCGGCGCGGCTCGTAGAACATCACTTAGTTCCAGTGGCTGACGATAGCGTCGAGACTGGGCCGCTCACGTTCGGGCGGGTTTTCGCGGCGGCTGCCAACATAGATGAAGCCGGCCATGCGTTCATGTGGCTGCAACTTGAGAGCGGCTGTGACGCCCGGGCTGTAGCTGTACCATTCGGTGATCCAGGCAGTGCCATAGCCGAGCGCGTTGGCGGCAACGACGAAGTTCTGGCAGGCGGCGCCAGCGGACAATGTTTGCTCCCAGGCGGGCGCGGCTGGGTTGTCGACGATTCGCGACACGACGCCGACCACCAGGGGCGCACGGGTAAAACGGCCGCGCTCAACGGCGAGGCGCTCCGGATTGGCCTGGTCAGAGAACTCGCGGGCGAACACTGCCGCCAAAGTCTCGCCAAAGCCTTCGCGCGCGCCGCGTTGGAACACGATAAAGCGCCACGGCACCAATTTTTTGTGGTCGGGCACGCGCGCGGCAGCCGTGAGGATTAGCTGCAACTCAGCGTCGCTTGGGCCCGGCGCCAGCATGAAACCTGGCCCGACGGAGCGTCGCCGCAGCAGCAGGTCCAGGGTTGGATTGTCCGGAAAAGGCATTGGGAACTCCACGACTGCAATGCATCATCAAAGCGCAACAACGCTCAAGTCAAGGATCAGTCATGTCAAGGTTCAGTCATGGGCATGCAACGACTTATCGCGCGCTTGCCATGATCGGGCTATATTACTGGCGGTTCGAGCCAAAGCGGCATTCAAGCGCGGGCCGTGGCGCGCAAAGGCTGAGCTGGCCAATGGGTGGCGGGCAGCGTAGTGGCGATTGATCGACTGGGCTAGGGGAGATGAAGCGCCGTGCATCGATGCTGGTTCGGGATCGCGCTGTTCGCGGTGGTGCAGCTTGGCGCTGGTGCCAATGCTTCGGCGCAGGCCGCTGCACGGCGGGCTGTGCTGGTCACCGATTTCAGCGCTGGCATGGCGTCCAGCCTCGGCGGTCCAATCAAGTCCGTGGTGTTGCGGTCATTGCTGCCGGATGCGCTCGCAAGGGTCGAACCTGACGTGCAGCTCGGTGCAGTGGTCTTCGGCAACCGGCCGCGCAACGGCTGCGCCAATGTTACCGAAATCCAATCGCTAGCGCCCCTTGACGCTACTGGCCTCGCCAAGGCCATGACGGCGTTGCGCGCGCATAAGTCGCGCAGCCCGTTGAGCGACGCGCTGTCACTCGCTCTCGACAGTGTCAGTGACGATCAGGGCGGCGACATCATTGCTGTGATAGGCGGTTCCGATACGTGCAGAAAGGACCCGTGCGCGGTCGCGCAGTCGATCGCCGACGCCGGGCGACCGATCCGGATCACACTGATTGGTGTCGGGTTGACGGCTGCGGACACGGAATTGCTGCGCTGTCTGCCAGAGCGGACCGGTGGCACGCTGGTGCTGGCTCAGGACCAGGCGGAACTCGGCGCGGCCCTGCAACTGGCGCTTGCACATATCGGCAAGGCGCCTGAAGCGCCGCCGCCCGTGACCACTGGCCCGCCCGAACTGCAGTTATCGCTGCGCTTTGCCACGCAAACCCAGAACCTTGCGGCGCCAGCGACCTGGCGCGTCGAGCGGCTAGCCGGGGATGGCACGGTGTCGCTGGTGGCGGAGCGCAGCGCGGCGGAACTCCGATTGCCGGTGGCGGCCGGGCGCTATCGCGTGAGTGCGCGACTCGACCTAGCCGAGGCGAGTGCGGACGTGACCGTTGCCGCCGAGGGCCCAACCCGCGCAGTACTTGAACTCAACGCCGGTGTGCTCGCCGTGTTGATCCCGGAGCCGGTGCCGGGTACCGTGGCGTTGACAGGCGTGACGGCGGCCACATTGAATTTGACGAAAACATCCGGTGGCACGTCAGAACCGGAAACGCTGGTGCTTGAGGCAGCGCGCAGCCGTAGTTTCATCCTGCCAGTCGGCAGCTATACGATCGGGTTGGAGCAGCAGGGCACGCGGGTGGACAAGGCCGTGACCATCGCGTCCGGCCAGCAATTGACTGAAACGCTGGATCTGGCTCACGGCGTGCTCGGGCTCGACGTGCGCGCTGGCGCTGACCAAGGTCATGCGGAGGCCGCTCGCATCGCGGTGTTTGTTGACGCGCCGGCGGGAGCACGCGAAGTGGCGCGTTCGGCGGCGGCACAGCCAAGCTTTGCATTGCCAGCGGGAACGTACCGCGTCGTCGCACAGCTTGGGCCGGTACTTGCCGAAAGTCAGGTGGTGGTGCGTAGCGGTGAGGTTACGCAACAAGTGATAACGCTCGCTTCCGGTGAGTTGGCCGTCAGCGTTGCCGTGCCGGAAGTTGCAGGCGAACTCAGCGCGCGAGCATGGCTGGAAATCTGGGCGCTGGCGCCGCCAGTGCCCGAGCGCATCATCCGGACAACCCGCACAATGCTCGTTGAACCGCTAGCGGCTGGCGACTACCGGGTTGACTTCGGCATCGGCCAGGGACCGTCGCGCGCCAGTCGTACCGTGAGCGTTGCCGCTGGCGGCCGTGTCAAAGTTGACCTGGCTCCGGAACTTGGCGTTGTCAACCTGCGGATGGCGCTGCGGGCGCTCGGACAAGTGCGCGATGTTCGCTGGGAGCTGCGCGACAATAGCGGCGCGCCCCTGTTCGCAACCGTGCAGTTTCAACCAAGCCTGGCGCTGGCGCCGGGGAGCTATCAGGTTATCGCACACCGGCGCGGTGACGCGTTCACGGCTAGCTTTGTCGTTGCCGCCGGCGAGCGGGCAACAGTCGAGGTGGCGCCCGAATGATGCCGTCAAGACGAGGCAGACCTGTGCTCATGCAAACCAATCAGCCTGGGCTTGGCGCCAGTTCATCGCCAATCTATGGTGCCGTCGCGGTGATGATTGCGGGGCTTTGCGGCCTGCCTGTCGCGCACGCCCAAGAGGCTTCGGCGCCCGTCAACGCTGCGCCACGTGCCATCCTGCTGCTCGACTCGACCGAGGCAATGCGGCCGCTGTTTGGCAGCGAAACCAAGCTGTTGGCTGTCAGCAATGCGATTGCCAATATCCTGCCAGCCTATGAGAAGTCGCTGGACCTTGGGCTGTTGGTCTATGGTCACCAAACCTCCGGTGCGGGAGCTTGCGGCACCACCTATCTGGCTCGCCCGGTTTCTCCCCTGATCAGCAGTGAGATCGCCAATATTCTGCCGACCTTGAAAGCCAAGGGTAGCTCTGCGGTGCGGTTTGCACTGGAGTCGGCAACGGCAAACGACGGCTTGGCCGATATTGGCGGCACGATCATTCTCGTCAGTGGCAGTGTTGACAGCTGCGGCGAGGATCCGTGCGCGGCAGCGGCGGCCATCGCTGAAGCCCAGGCGCATCGCGTACACGTCATAGGCGTCGATGCTGGCGACGGTCAAACCCTTGAGCCTTTGCGCTGCATCGCCACTCAAACGGGTGGCACATACCGGCAGGTGACCAGCCCGGTGGAACTGGCTGCGGCTTTGGATCAGGCGCTAATCCTCGCCAAGGAACGCTTGCCCATGCCGCCTGGGCCACCGGCGGCAGCAAGCCCGGGCATCGATGTGTCAGATGCTACGGCGGCTGCCGGCAACGCCCTGTTGGAGGATACGGTGGCGGGCTCGGCGGCATCGGGCGCGCCGCGCGAAACGGTTGGCAATGGCGCCGTGCCGGTGCGGCTGACAGCCTTGCTCACCGACGGTGGTCCGCAATTGGCGACAGGGCTGACGTGGCGGATATTCCAGAAGCCGGCCGATGCGGCAGCGTTCCCGGAATTGATCGCGACCAGCAAACAGCCAGTGCCGGACTTTCGCCTGCCGGTTGGCGAGTTCCAGATCAATGTCGCGTTTGGCCGGGCTAATCTGACACGCGCGATCAGGGTGACGGGCGCGCCGATGGCGGAGCAGTTCGTGCTTAATGCTGGCGGCTTGCGCTTCTCGGCGCAGGGCACCGATGGCGTGGCGCTGCCGCCCAGTGCCGTAAACTACGACGTTTACAGCGACGAACGCGATCAGACCGGCGACCGCGTCCGCGTCATTGCAGGGGCGCGGCCCGGCGCGGTACTGCGGCTCAACGCGGGAATTTACTACGTCGCCAGTCTCTACGGCGACGCCAATGCGCTAGTGCAGGCCGAAGTCAGTGTCGAGGCAGGCAGGCTGAGCGAGGCGGTTGTCACCCATTCCGGTGGCAAGGTGACGTTCAAGCTGGCGGCACAACGCGGCGGCGAGGCGCTTGCTGACACGCGCTGGAGCATCGAGACTGCGGATGGTGATTCAGTCAAGCAGGCGGTCGGCGCTCTGCCGAGCCACATCCTGGCGGCTGGCAAATATCGCGTCGAGGCGACGCGCGGCGACCAAACGATGTCGCAGTCCTTTGACGTGGTAGCTGGTAAACCCAAGCAAGTCGAACTGGTGCTGAAGGTTCAATAGGCAAGAGTGCGAAAGGCCGTCGACCGGATCGCACTATCAGCCAGTAGCGCAGGCGCGTCGACTTCAGTGCCATTCAGCTGGACGGGAAAGCGTTGCGGTGCTGGTTGGCGCGATACGGCCAGAGGCCTTTCGCACCCTACTGTGCTGCACCGGGGATGACCCAATCATCGACCCCGCGCGCCGTTGTGACGTATTCGGGCCATTTGAAGTGGATCGGTGGCGGGTAGTCGCATAACGGCGCCAGCCAGTGCTTGCCGCCCACTCCGCCACCAGTGCGCGCGACGAACTCTGTCTTGGCGGCGGCGAGGTACGCCGGTTCCGTGGCCAAGTCGAGAATTGTGCCGGCGATGGTGCGGCCGGCAGTGCGGGTCATCGGGTCGATAGTCGCTGGGATGCCGCCGAGTGCGTTCATCACCCAATCCGGCGGTGGCCGCTGCCCCGGAGCCACTGCCAAGGCTGGCCTGCCGATATACAGCCGCACCGTTGGCGCGTGCCAGCAGAATTCGGTGTAGTCGTCCGACGTGAAATGGGTTTGGTTCGGCGGCAGTATGGCCCGGACACGCGCTTCTGCCGCTTCCGGTAGCGTCAGCTGTTCGATATCGGCAAGGAAGGGGCGTGGCGTCACCGGATGCCCGATGGCGCGCTGCAGGTCATGAGCGATGGCAATGGCGGCAGCACCCCAACTCGGCGGTCCCGCCGCTGCGAGATTGGCATAAGTCAGCATCGCCAGCGCATGATTGGCGAGGCCTGGCCGCGACTTTGCAACCCAGTCTCGCTTCCAGCGACAGTGCGCCAGTCGCGCGGCGCTGTCGGCAAAATGATCGAGCGCGCGCAGCACGCGCTCGCCCATGGCGATGGTCGGAACGCGCGCCATGTACTGGATCTGCGCCAGCCGCGCCGGCAGATTGTCGGCGGTCGCCTGGCCCATCGTCAGGATCGTCTCGTTCATCGACCAGTTCATGCCGCTCGACAACACATGCTCTTTAAGCGTCTTGGCGCTCATATACATCTGCATGACCGCGTCATTGGCGCCCGGCACGCGTGCGACGGAATGATATTCCGGGATTGGGCCACCGCTGCTGCCGTCGGCCAACCAGCCGGCCGGGTCGGGGCATTCGAAGGTATAAATCGGCGCGTAAGCGGCACCGCAATGCGTGTCCCAACGCACGGTGTTGCAGTACGGCAGCATGTAGAAGGGGTGGAAACTGATCGCCGCGTCGAGGTCGTCATAGTAACCGGCCGCCGCGTGGATCGGCTTGGAGCCGCGGACTTTTTCGGCTGGTTCGCCGAAGAACTTCAGTCGGCCCTTGATACCGTGCTCTTGCATCGCCCGCTTGGCGGCGAGGAAGCCAATCAGCGAACCGATGCCGAGCGCCGAATGCGGATCCGTATGCCCGCCGGCGTGCGGCGAGAGGTTTTCGCGAGGGCGCTCGACGATGTCTGCAGCCTGACAATTGCCGGGGACCGCGTCGTACTCGGCATAGCCGCCAATGGTCGGGCCTGAGCCGTTCTCCCAGACCGCGCAGAACGCGGTTGGCATGCCGCCTGAACCAGCTTCAACTTCAAACCCCTCGGCCCGCAGCAGATCGATATAGAATGCCGCCGAACGGTACTCGCGCCAGGCGGTCTCGCCATATCCGAAGATCGTACTGGTCCAGTCCGACCACTGAACCTGCCGCGCATCAATCCAGTCTTGCGCCGTCTTCTTGGGGATCATGATGCGGTTCCCAAAATGTCGCATGTGTCATAAGCTGTGCGCAACGGATGCCAATAAATCCGCACTGCGCAAGCAGGATAATCGCAAATCTGGGGAACGGGAGCGAAAACATGCCAGACGACAACATCTTCAAATGGATGAAGACCGAAGTGACGCGGGGCCGCATGAACCGGCGCGAGTTCATCCAGTTTGCGCTGGCGGCGGGAGTCACCGTCGCTTCAGCGGAAACGATGTTTGCGACGGCTGCGGTTGCCGCGCCGAAGAAGGGTGGCAGTTTGCGGCTTGGCATCGGCCACGGTGCGACGACGGACAGTCTCGACCCGGCTACCTATCCCGACCAGATGACGGGCCTTGTCGGCTGGGGCACGTCCAGCAACAGTCTGACTGAGGTTGATGTCAAGGGCGCCATCACGCCCGATCTCGCTGAAAGCTTCGAAGCTTCGGACGGTGCCAAGAAGTGGGACTTCAAGCTGCGCAACGGCGTGCAGTTCCACAACGGCAAAACGGTGACGGCCGCCGACGTGGTCGCCTCGTTCAAACATCACATGGGCAAGGACTCGAAATCAGCCGCCAAGTCAGTGCTCAAGGATGTGACGGAAGTGAAGGCCGACGGTAACAACGTGGTGTTCACACTCGCTGGTGCCAATGCCGACTTCTCCTATCTGGCGAGCGACTACCATCTGCCGATCATGCCGGCCAAGGCCGATGGCACGGCCGATTGGCAGTCGGGTATTCGCACCGGGCCTTACAAGATTGACAAGTTCGAGCCAGGCGTGCGCGCCGTCTTCAGCCGCAATGCCAACTACTATCGCGATACCTGGTTCGATGATGTGAAGATCACCACCATCGCCGACGCCGCCGCCCGCACCAATGCGCTCATTTCGGGGCAGGTCGATTACATTGACCGCTGCGATCTCAAGACACTCAGTCTGTTGAAGAAAAACAAGAAAATTGAAGTCAACGAAGTCACTGGCTTCGGCCATTATGTGTTCG
>JANNSA010000444.1:0-12114 GCA_031402115.1 Hyphomicrobiaceae bacterium
AGCCGCTGCCGCGCCAGTTGCCCGTAATAGGTGTTGAACCAGGCTCCGGCCGCTTTGTAGTGCGCGCGTGCCTTGTCGCCGTTGCCCAGCGCTTCCTGTGTGCGCCCGAGCCAATAGTCGGCCTGCGCCAGGCTGATCGGCCCGTCGGCGGCCTCGCGCATTGATTGAAAGTGCGGCAACGCCTGTTTGGGCGCATTGAGCCGGCGCAAAGCGATGAAGCCGGCTATGAAACCAGCGTCCTTGCGCGGATTGACACCGACGTCGCCTGCATCAGCGGCGATCTTGTAAGCGGTGCGCGCGTCGCCCGCGTAAAGCGCATTGTAGACGTTCATGCGCCGCTCTATCCACCAATCGTCGGGGCTGATGAGGCCTTGGGCATTGCCCGGTACCTGCGCCATCTGCTGCCAGGCGGCGGATTCCTGGCCGGAGCGGCGCGCCAACTGGATACGATGATATTGGATGCCCCAATCCTTGGCAGCACCAGGCGGCAGCTTGCTGAAGGCGGCACGCGCCGGGCCTGCGCAAGGCCCACCACGATAGCAGCGAAACACGGCGATCCGCGCCTGGATCTTGACCTGATCGTCCGCCGCCAAAAGTGGCAACAGGCGCTGCACCTGGGCGATGCGCTTGGCGCGCTGATCCTCCCAGCGGCTATCCTCATACAGCAGCCGGTCGGCCCGTGCCTTGTGGTCCTTGGCGGTGAGCAGGCGGCCAACCCGCGCCAACGCCGCCGCTTCGCCCTCAGGGCCGAAATCGTCTTGCCGCCAGGCACCACGCGCAAGCTTCGCAGCCTCGGCTTCCTGGCCCGACTCAAGCAACGCCGCCGCCAGCGCCATCTTGCCCGGACCGGTAGCCGGCTTGGCGGCCGCAAAGAACTGCGTGATGTCAGCGCCGTTGGCCGTCTTCAGCAGCGTCACCTCGGCTTGCGCCAACAGCGGTTCATCGGGCCAGCCTGGAAATTGCTGCTGGAACTGCGCCATCTCCTGGGCCGAAGCTTGGGGTGCACCGGAGCGCAACTCGTACCAGCGGATCAGCTTGCGCGCGCGGCCGGATCGCGCAAGCCTTGGGCGATGCTTGTCGCCTTGACGAAGTCCTTGGCGAACGCCGCCTGCACGGCTGTCTTGACGCTAGCCAGCTCAGCGCCGGAGGGCAGATTGTCGAGCATTGGCGCCAAGGCCTGTTCGATCGCATCCGTTACCTCAGCCGCCCGGGCCTGCGGCATCGGTAGTGCGGTGTGCCAGCTAACAGCCGTTGCGGCGGCGAAAGCCAGCCAGGTAGTGCGCATGATCATCCGTGCAGCCTTCGCGCTCGATACGCTCCTACAAAGCAATTGACGTGCCCGCGCAATCCGGCGGAACGATGGTCGCGGAACAAAAGTAGCTCAGCAGTGTACCTGCCCACGATGAAAGGCAAGTCTGGTTTCTTTGCTGACAGATTTCCAGCCCTATGCGGAGACGGCGAAATCGCATAACCTGTAGCAGTTGGTTGGGCCATGGGTCCGGGCTCGTTGAGACCCGGCTGGCGCGCGCCGCTTTGCGGTGGTGTGTTCCGCCTAGCCGATAGGGGTTGTAGCTCAGTGGGTAGAGCGCCGGACTTTAATCCGGAGGTCGTGGGTTCGATTCCCGCCAGCCACACCAGTCGCGACTAGCTCAGGAGGGTAGAGCACAAGACTCATAATCTTGGTGTCGTGGGTTCGATTCCCGCGTCGCATACCGCCCGCAAGGGCACTTGCCTGTCACGCAAGCCATTCACGAGGGAGCCGGCTGCTCCCGGCCCGCAAGGGCAAACGTCGAGGGCACTTTGTGCCGGGGTGGATACCGCCTGGGTGAGGGCGTTGGAACAATGGGCGCCGGCGCGTCACCGACCTCCACCTTCGGGTGGCGGCGGGGCACGGTCTGCAACCTGGGCGATCCAGCGACAGCTCCGGGCTCAAACCTCGTCCCGTGTCCGCGCCGTGGGCAGTAGCCGGCAACCTTTCATACTGTCATCTCTGACGTTCACTGCCTTAGTTTTCCCCCCGACGCCCGAGGTTCTGATGCACAACGGCCTGTGGTTCTCCACCATCGTCAAGGACGACGAGCGCGCAATTCTAACGCGCAACGGCACCTTTGCGCGCTTCCTCGAACCCGGCCGCTTCGTCACCTTCGATCCGATGCGGCGGCTGGCTACGGAAACCATCAAGGTGATGCGCACTGAGTTTCCGGTTGAGCGGGCGCTGCTGCTGGAGCGGGCGCAGCCGCAAGTCGCCGCCGACAATCTGGAGATCGTCCGGACTGGCCCCGGCGAGTTGGCGATTGTCGCGCTCGATGGCTCGCCGCACGCCGTCGTGCTGCCGAACACCGCGCGCGCTTTCTGGGCCGCCGTTACCGAAGTTGCCGTCGAGCGCGTCGACATCGACAAGGAACTGCGGCTGACCAAGGCGCAGATGGACAAGTTCGACGTGACGCGCTGGGCCCAGGTCGCCTACGCGCTGATCGATCAGCACGAGGTCGGGCTGCTGTTCGTCAACGGCGAGTTCAAGGAGCGGCTGCCGCCCGGCCGCCACGCCTTCTGGCAGGTCGGCCGCACGGTGCGCATTGCCAAGGTCGATCTCAGGCCGCAACCCTTGGAAGTCACGGCGCAGGAAATCCTGACCAAGGACCGCATCGCCGTGCGCGTCACGTTGACAGCGTTCACGCGCGTCGTCGACCCGGAGAAGGCAGCGCTCGCCACTGCCGACAACGCCAACATGATTTACCGTCTGATCCAGTTCGCGATCCGCGAGGCGGTCGCCGGCCGGACGCTGGATGAGATCCTGGCGGCACGCGCCACGATCGATGAGGAAGTCCGCACTTATGTCACCAGCCGCGCCGCTGAGTTGGGCATCGCTATCGGCGAGATCGGCGTCAAGGACGTGATCCTGCCCGGCGACATCCGCGAGCTGATCAACAAGGTGGTGGAGGTGGAGCGGATGGCCAAGGCCAATCTGATCCGCCGCCACGAGGAGACCGCCGCCACCCGTTCACTGCTAAACACGGCGCGGCTGATGGAGGACAACCCGCTGCTGCTCAGGCTGAAGGAACTGGAGGCCCTGGAGCGCCTCGTGGAAAAGGTTGGCCGCATCGACCTGCACGCCGGCGACAAGGCCGGCGGCTTCGAGGCGCTGCTGACGAACCTGTACCGGATGAAGACCGACGCGCCGGAGAAGGCGCCATGATGGTGGTGGGAGATAATCGCTGGCGCGAGCCCTCGGCAGCACGTCAACGCCGAGCCTGACCGGAGTTGAATATCTTGAACCCAATCAAAGCTTCTTGACCGAGCTGACAAGTGCGTCCGAGGCGCTGACTTCCAAAACCCTGGTTGCCAGATACCAGCCGAGCGAGACTAAGCCACCGGCACCGGCGGCGAGGCCGGCGAGCGAAGAGAGCTGGCCGAACAGGGCGAGGCCGCCGAGCATCAGCCATTTGGTGGCAAAGGCACTGACGCTGCCGAGCACGACCAGGCAAAAAGGCAAGCCAATTACCCATTGGACAAAGCCTGTGTCAGACTCGCGCCGTGTCCAGAATTTGAAGGCGCCGAATCCGACAAGGCACTGTAACAAGATGACGATTGTTTGCGTCCAAGTGCCGGCAAACGGCAGGTGCCAGAGCACGTCCGCCGTCGCGATCACGGGTTTGAGAAAAGGGATCGGCATGTAACCGGCCCAGCCAGCGAAGCGCGACGGCGGCGCCAGCTTGGTTGGTGTCGGTGTGTCGGCGATGACATCTGCCCGCAAAGAGTTGAGGCACAGCGGTTTCAAGATGTCGCTGTTGCCTTTGAACAAGTCATCGATGCACGATAACCGGAACGAGTTTCGCCGTTGTTGATCAGCCCGCCAGATTTCAGACATGGCCGCGCTTAGCTTGGCATTTGGGTCATCAGTCCAGGCGCTCGGTGCCGCCGCCGCCGCCATCACGGTTTGCGACAACTCCCACGGGTCGAACTCGGATGTTGCGGCATAAGCTTGATCCTGGATCGCCAGTAGCGCAGTGAGGCTGGCGGGTTTGTTAGCGTGTTCAGCGACCCAGCCAACACCAATTGCGATGAGCACAGACAGACAGAAATGCAGCAGCCAGCGCATGCACGTCTCCCCAGGATCGGCTCCTTGCCGAACGACGGAATACTACGCAAACTGGAGAACTATTCAATCCGTGCCGTCGCCAGAGTGTAGATTGGGTCAAGGCCTTGGCGCGACCCATTCCACAAGTCGGCACACCAGCCGCTATTGCGGCGGCAGGCCGGGATCAGCGGCAATCGGGGTGCCGGCGGCGACTGAAGCGCGGTCATCGCTGACGATCAGTTCGCCGGTGAACTCGACGTTGAGGCGCAGCGCCGTCTTGCCCGGCTCTGCGCTTCTGACTTTCCAGCCATTGAGCTTGCCTTTCAGGTGCAGGCCCTCAGCGAGGCGGCGATCGGAAGCCGTGTTGACCAGCGCCATGGCCTGCTGCATCGCCGGCCCCAGATCGTAGGCCGTGGCCAGTTCAACGCGCTCAGCAAAGGCTTTTTCAAGGATCGGCTGCAAGGTGCCGCGCCGGCCTTCTGGAATCGAGGCTGGGTCGAACAGGGCGGCCTTGGTCAGACGCAGCAGCGTATCGCCCTGGCGCACTTCCGGCGTGCACAGGTAATAGGCATAGCCGCGCAGGTTGCGCATGCTGCCGGGGATCGCCAGCGCCAGATCAACGCCGAGCGCCAGCTTGACGCCGGCTGGCTGCAAGCGGATGCTTTTGATCGTGTACGACACCGGCTCTACCGGAGCGCCGTTGACCGACGGCTTTGAAGGGAACGTACCCGACATCACGCTCCTGTCGAGCCCTTCGCGCAACTGCTCATAGCTGACTTCCACGGGCAGGATGACGCCACCGCCAGCGTTGGTTGGCGCTACCGACAACTGCACCATGGCACGCGGCCACAACGGTGTTGGACGAGTGCCGACGACGGTGCGCAGCCGAGTGATCACGGCGGAGCGGATTTCAATCGACTGCCGGTCGGGCCGGACAGCAAAGCCGCCGAAACGCACATCAACCGGGTCGCCGATCAACCAAATGTCTGGGCGTTCAGCGATCTGCACCGGCGATTGCAGCGCCCGCCAGGTCGATTGCGTCATGGCCTTGAGTTGCTTGGGCTGGATCATGTCCGCCAAGCCATCGGCGAATTGCTTCAGTCGCCGCTTGATGACACGCTCGACGTCGGCTGCGATCGACAGCCGGCCATCGAACACCTTGACTTCCGGTGGCTCACTCCAGGTAATCGGCCCGTCGAGTTGCATTGACGCCACCCAACTCTCACTAAGGCCGCCCTTGATAGTCGCCTTGACCGTGGCGCGCCGTGCGATCTGGATTGGCTCGGCAGCGCCTTTGCGCGACTCGCGCGCCTTGAGCGCGATGCGAACCGGCACTTCAACTTCGAATCCGGCAGGTGTACCATTGAGCCGTGGCTCGCCGTCGCGCTCGACTGTGCCTGTCACCACGGCATCGCGGCAAATCTTGTCGCCATCCTCGACGGAGCAGACCGCCTTGCGCACGCGTTCGGAAACTTCACTGAGCACGCCTGGCAGCGAACCAGCGAGCGCCGTTTCTAACGACCCGATAGCGATGCGCTCGGCAACATAAACCGGGGTTTGCTGAGTTTGCGCGCTGATGCTCGCCAGTTCCTCGCGCGGCTGGCCGGAGAAATCCACGATCTCCTCGCACGCTGCCAAGCCCAGCGTGAAAGCGGAAAAAACTCCGGCGCGCGCGAACGCACTCAGCCTTGCGGCGATGCTTTTCGTCAAGACGGACAAAGGTCGGGCTCCAGGCTCAAACAAGACTTCCGGATGCAGTTGCTGCACCCCTACCCCGTCGCTGCGGACGCTAGCACAGGCAGGTTTGACGCGCGCGGAACAATTTATGTGTGGCGACGTCAGTCTGGACTGTGTCGGACAGATCGTATGCCAACGGATCAACGACTTTAGCGCTCAACTTGGTCAATGACTTCAACTTATGGAGTTAACCGGATCGAGCGAAAAAGGAAGCCACATAGTGGCCTAGTGTCAGTTAAGGCGCTGAATACGCAGCAATCCCCTCGTTGCTGCTATGATGGCGGCGGGCGCAGCCGCGGCCGAACGCGATAAGCACGTCGTGCTCGTTCGTGTGCGCCGCAGCCGCCAGTTCAGCGGGCGAGATCGTCGGGCCGAGAATTTCGACGGGCGTGCCAGGCCTCAGTAAATGCTCCGGGACTGCTGACACATCAATGGTCAACAGGTCCATGGAGACGCGGCCAATGACCGGCGCGCGGTGTCCTGCGAATGCCACGTACGAGCGGCTGCTGGCTTGGCGTGGATAGCCGTTGGCATAGCCAATCGCGACTGTCGCAACCTTGGTTGTTGCCGTCGCCCTCCAGGTGGCGCTGTAGCCAACGGCATCGCCGCGCTTGATCGTCTTGACCTGGCTTAGCGGCGCCATCACCGTCGCTGGCGTCCGCATCGGATTATCGCAGCCCGTCAGGGGATTGATGCCATACAGCGACTTGCCGGGCCGGTGCATGTCACACAGATATTCAGGTCCAAAAAAGCTCGCCGCCGAGTTGGCGACCGACAGCTTGGCATTGGGGAACAGTTTGGCGTGCACACGAAACGCCGCCAGTTGCGACGCGCATAAAGCGAAGTCGAGATCATCGGACGCCACCAGATGGCTCATCACAGTACTGACAGTCAGGGCCTTGAGCCGATCCGGCGTGGCGCGGATGCGTTTGAGATCTGTTGCTGTCAGGCCAAGCCGGTTCATACCGGTGTCAATGTGGATCATCGCCGGCAGCTTGCGTGCCAGCTTTGCGGCATGTGCTGACCACATGGCCAATTGGCCGGCGTCGTTGAGCACCGGCACGAGGCTATGCGCGACGAATACGGCCTCTTCGCCGGGCATAATGCCGCCAAGCACGGCGATGCTCGGCGGATTGATCCGGGCGGCAAGCCGGACGCCATCAGCAAGGCTGGCGACAAAGAATGTTCTGGCCCCCGCCTGTTGCAAGGCCGGCGCGCACGCCAGCATGCCATGCCCGTAGGCATCGCCCTTGACGACGGCCGCGCACTCACCCTGCGGCGACAGCGACTGGAGCAGCCGGTAGTTGGCCACCACGGCGGCGACATCGACCACCATCTCGGCCTCGGCCAAGGACGGTTGCGGGCCGGCAGCCAAGCCAAGCGCGTCTGATTTGTTCGCATGCATGGCTTCCGCCTGACACAAATGCGGTTTGCAGGTCAACGGCTGTGGCTGCAAAGGCAGTCGGATTCAGCCACTTTTGCGCTGGCTCGCACAGGAACGATGGACAATGCCGGAGAGTGCATGTGCGGCGGCGTGGGGTGCGAAAGGCGCCTTCGCCGTATCCCACCAGAGGCTGGCGCCCACGGCCGGTTTCGGTGCGATACGGCCTGAAGGAGGCCTTTCGCCCCCTACCCATTCGCAACCCAGTTTGCCGATGCATTCGCAGCGATTAGTGCTCGAAGTGCCCTTCGTGCCTGAAACCAGGTGCCTGACCCGGGTTGCTAACTGCTACTTCATGGCCTGTTCGATCAGGGCGATGGCTTCGGCACTGTCCCATTCGGCGGGGCCGACCAGGCGGCCGAGTTCGCGGCCATCGCGGCCGATCAGCAGGGTGGTCGGCAAGCCAACGATGCCAATGGTCGAACCGAGCTTGCCAGTTGGGTCATGATAGAGGGCGAGATTGGTGGCCTTGGTTTCGGACAGGAAGGTTTTGGCCTTGTCAGTGGAGCCGCGATCCATGTTCAGCGCGATCACAGCGAAATCCTTGCCGCCCTTCAGCTTCTGCACCGCGTCAAGCATCGGCATTTCCTTGCGGCACGGCACGCACCAGGTTGCCCAGAGGTTGAGCAGCACAACCTTGCCCTTCCAGTCGCTCAGTTTCAGCGACTGCGCGTCGCCATCGTTGAAAGTGATATCGGGCAAGGGCGCTTCCTGTTTGGCCATGAAGGCCGCCACCTGACCTTTGGCCAGTGCCTCCAACGCCGCCGGTTGACCACTCAGCGCCACGGGGCCGCCACCACTGTTGCCACCACCGCGCGTGGCGACGTACAAGCCGACGGCGGCCGCCAGGAACAGCAGCAGGGCGAACAGGACGCGCCTGAGCTTGGTGTTGCCGCCTGCGGTGACGCCCGGTTTCTGGTTCGCTGACATTGCCAAGTCCTTCCGTTCTCGCCGTCCTAAGACCAAGATCTAAGTTCCCGGGAGATTTGATGGCCAAGCAGCAAGACGGCAAGGGCAATCCGGCTGAGCCAGCGGCGAACAGTATGTGGGGCGGCCGTTTCGCCGGTGGCCCAGCCGCCATCATGCGCGAGATCAATGCCTCGGTCAGCTTTGATAAGCGCTTGGCGCCCCAGGATATTAAGGGTTCGCAGGCGCATGCGCGCATGTTGGCGGCAACCGGTATCCTCACGGCCGATCACTCACACGTTATTATCGCTGGCCTCGACAGCATCCGAGCCGAGATCGACGCTGGCCAGTTCGTTTGGTCGGATGCGCTCGAAGACGTGCACATGAACATCGAAGCCCGCCTCAAGGCGCTGATCGGTGAGCCAGCCGGGCGCCTGCACACGGCGCGCTCGCGCAACGATCAAGTGGCGACGGACTTCCGGTTGTATGTGCGCGACCAGATCGATGACATTGACCAGGCTTTGGTGCTGACCCAACAGGCGCTGGCCGCCAAGGCTTTGGCGCACGCCGCCACAATCATGCCCGGCTACACGCATCTGCAAACCGCCCAGCCCATCACCTTTGGCCATCATCTGTTGGCTTATGTGGAAATGCTGGCTCGCGACCGTGGCCGTTTCGCAGATGCGCGCCGGCGCCTGAACGAATGCCCGCTCGGTTCGGCGGCGCTGGCCGGCACGCCCTATCCCATCGACCGGGCCATGACGGCCACGGAGCTCGGCTTCGACCGGCCAACTGCCAACTCGCTCGACGCCGTCGCCGATCGTGATTTTGCGCTGGAGACACTGGCTGCCGCCACCATCACCGCCATGCATATGAGCCGGTTGGCGGAAGAAATCGTGCTCTGGTGCACCTCCGAATTCCGTTTCATCACGCTGACGGACAAATTCACCACCGGCTCCTCCATCATGCCGCAGAAGCGCAATCCGGATGCCGCCGAGCTGGCGCGCGCCAAGGTCGGGCGCATCGCCGGCGCCTTCCAAAGCCTGTTGATTGTCATGAAGGGGCTGCCGCTGGCCTATTCCAAGGACATGCAGGAGGACAAGGAAGTCACCTTCAACGCGCTCGACACGCTGGCACTGGTGCTTGCCGCCATGGCTGGCATGGTCGATGACCTGGAGCCCCATGTCGCCAACATGGCCGCTGCTGCCGCCCGGGGATATTCCACGGCCACGGACCTGGCTGACTGGCTGGTGCGCGAGGCTGGCCTGCCGTTCCGCGACGCGCATCACGTGACCGGCCGTGTCGTCGCGGCGGCAGAAGCCCAGGGCAAACGGCTCGATGAGCTGTCAGCGGCAGAGCTTGGCAGCATCGATCCGCGCATCGACGCGCGCGCTTGCGACGTGCTGACAGTCGCCAGTTCAGTGGCCGCGCGCACCAGCTATGGCGGAACCGCGCCACAGAACGTCGCGAAAATGGCCGATGACTGGTTGCAACGGCTGGCCAAACCGCTGCAGACCGGCTAAGCGGCGATGATGGCATTGGTAACTAAGGCGTCATTCGTCATGACCCGTCCGCTCATCTCGGCTGTTCTCATCGCTGTCGCCCTGGCGCTGCCAGGGTGCGGCGTGCGTGGACCGCTGGAGCCGCCACCCGGCGCCGTTGCGGCGCCTCCGCCGGCGCCAGGCACCGCACCAGGACGGCCAACCAAGCCGTTCATCCTCGACGGCATCCTGTAAGGCAAACGGTTTGAAGGTGGACCCTTGTCGGGCGGAATAGGCCCTTGGCCGTGTTCCGCCGGCCCACGGCGGGGCGGATGCGTTAATCGACGCCATGCCCCATTCACCGCACGCGCCGTGGGCGACGAATTACGGCCAGAGGCCTAATCCGCCCGACGACGCCCGGTCCCTGGCTACCGTGCCAATGGCGGACTTGACGAAGTCTGACCGGCTGCCCAGGTGCTGTCGGGGAGTTTTGGCAATCGTCTTCACTGAGTGCCAAAGGCTCCCTTGACAAACCGGGGAGCGACGCCCTATCTCCCGGTCGTTAGCACTCGACAAGCATGAGTGCTAGTTGCGCTTCTCCGGGGCGGCGACGAGCGGCCGTTTGAGCCGTCACCCACTGCCCCGGACATGGCCGCACTTGGCCACGCTCGACCAACGATCGCCGTTCGTCGCGCGCTAAACCTAACCGAAGATCCTCAGAGGAGACCTCCCGAAATGAAGTTCCGTCCCCTGCACGACCGCATCGTCGTCAAGCGCCTGACCGAAGAGCAGAAGACCACGGGCGGCATCATCATCCCCGATTCGGCGCAAGAGAAGCCGATGCAGGGTGAAGTCCTGGCCGTCGGCCCCGGCGCCCGCGACGACAAGGGCGCCCGCGTCGCCATGGACCTCAAGGCTGGCGACACCATCCTGTTCGGCAAGTGGTCCGGCACCGAAGTCAAGATCGACGGCGACGAGCTGTTGATCATGAAGGAATCCGACGTCATGGGCGTCGTCGAAGGCAAGACCGCCGCCAAGAAGGCCGCGTGATGTTGGCAGCGGTAAGCGGGCAACAGGCAGCAGGAAATGCGCCTGAGTTCCTTAACGCTTCGCTCTTCCCCGCTGCCAGCTGCCCGTTGCCTGACAACCCCTTACTAACCCACCATTCAAGGACCCATCCCCATGGCCGCTAAAGAAGTCCGTTTTTCCGCCGATGCCCGTGAGCGCATGCTGCGCGGCGTCGACACGCTTGCCAACGCCGTTCGCGTCACGCTTGGCCCCAAGGGCCGCAACGTCGTGATCGAGAAAAGCTTCGGCGCTCCCCGTTCGACCAAGGACGGCGTCACTGTCGCCAAGGAAATCGAGCTTGAAGACAAGTTCGAGAACATGGGCGCGCAGATGATCCGCGAGGTCGCGTCCAAGACCAACGACACCGCCGGCGACGGCACCACCACCGCCACCGTGTTGGCTCAGTCGATCGTGCGCGAAGGCATGAAGTCGGTTGCCGCCGGCATGAACCCGATGGATCTGAAGCGCGGCATCGAAAAGGCCGTATTGCAGGTCGTCGAGCACATCAAGAAGAGCGCCAAGAAGGTCGGCAAGTCGGAAGAAATCGCTCAGGTCGGTTCGATTGCCTCCAATGGCGACAAGACCATTGGCGACATGATCGCCAAGGCGATGCAGAAGGTCGGCAACGAGGGTGTCATCACCGTCGAGGAAGCCAAGACCGCCGAGACCGAGCTCGATGTCGTCGAAGGCATGCAGTTCGACCGCGGCTATCTCAGCCCCTACTTCGTCACCAATGCCGAAAAGATGGTCGCCGTCCTTGAGGACCCGGTCATCCTGCTGCACGAGAAGAAGCTCTCGAACCTGCAGGCCATGCTGCCGATCCTCGAAGCCGTGGTGCAGTCGCAGCGTCCGCTGCTCATCATCGCCGAGGACATCGAGGGCGAGGCGCTTGCGACCCTCGTCGTCAACCGTCTGCGCGGCGGCCTCAAGGTCGCGGCCGTCAAGGCCCCAGGCTTTGGCGATCGCCGCAAGGCCATGCTCGAGGACATCGCCGTCCTAACTGGCGGCCAGGTGATTTCGGAAGATCTCGGCATCAAGCTCGAGAATGTCACGCTCGACATGCTCGGCACTGCCAAGAAGGTCGAGATCAGCAAAGAGAACACCACGATCATAAGCGGCGCAGGCAAGAAGTCCGACATTGAAGGACGGGTTGCCCAGATCAAGTCGCAGATCGAGGAAACCACCTCGGACTACGACAAGGAAAAGCTGCAGGAACGCCTGGCCAAGCTCGCCGGCGGTGTTGCGGTGATCAAGGTCGGCGGCTCGACGGAAATCGAAGTCAAGGAGCGCAAGGACCGCGTCGACGACGCACTGAACGCGACCCGCGCCGCGGTTGAAGAAGGCATCGTCGCCGGTGGCGGCGTTGCGCTGCTCCGCGCTTCGGCAAATCTCAAGGTCCAGGG
>JANNSA010000445.1:0-3480 GCA_031402115.1 Hyphomicrobiaceae bacterium
GGCATGACCCGCATCTTCACCGATGCCGGTGAGCATGTGCCGGTGACCGTACTGAAGCTCGAGCAGGTTCAGGTTGTGGCGCAGCGTACCGCTGAAAAGAACGGCTATACTGCGGTTCAGCTTGGCGCTGGCAAGGTCAAGGTCAAAAACGTGACGGCGCCGCAGCGCGGGCACTTCGCGGTTGCCAAGGTCGAGCCGAAGCGCAAATTGGTTGAGTTCCGGGTCAGCCCGGACATGCTGATCGATGTTGGCGCCGAGATTACCGCCGATCATTTCATTGAAGGTCAGCGGGTTGACGTGACCGGCACCTCGATCGGCAAAGGCTTCGCCGGCGCCATGAAGCGCTGGAACTTCGCTGGTTTGCGCGCCACCCACGGCGTTTCGGTCAGCCACCGTAGCCACGGTTCGACGGGCGGCCGTCAGGACCCTGGCAAGGTGTTCAAAAACAAGAAGATGGCCGGCCACATGGGTGACGAGCGCATTACCACGCAGAACCTCACGGTGGTGAAAGTCGACGTTGATCGCGGCCTGCTGATGATCAAGGGCGCGGTGCCCGGCTCCAAGGGCGGCTGGGTGATGATCCGCGACGCCATCAAGAAGCCGATCCCGGACAAGGCGCCGAAGCCTGCCGCGACACGTCAGGTGGCGCCGGTGGAAGCCAGTGTTGACGTGAATGCCGGGGGTAACGTCTGATGCAGACCCAAGTTCATACCCTCGACGCGGGACAAGCAGGCTCAGTCGAGCTGCCCAAGCACATTTTTGGGCTAGTGCCGCGTGCTGACCTGGTTCAGCGCATGATCCGCTACCAACTGTCAAAGCGGCAGCGCGGCACGCACAAGACCAAGACGCGTGGCGAGGTTAACGCCACCAGCAAGAAAATGTACAAACAGAAGGGTACCGGCGGCGCCCGCCACGGCAACAAGGCAGCGCCGCAGTTCCGCGGTGGCGGCAAGGCGTTCGGTCCGATCGTCCGCAGCCACGCCCACGATTTGCCAAAGAAGGTGCGGGCACTAGCCTTGCGCCACGCTTTGTCGGCGAAGGCGCAGGCCTCGGAAGTCATCATCCTGGACAAGGCCGAGTCGAGTGAGCCAAAGACAGCCAAGCTGCGCGAGCAGTTTATTAAGCTGGGCTTTGACTCAGCTCTGATCATTGGCGGCGCCGAGCTTGATAAGAACTTTGCCCTCGCAGCGCGCAACATCCCCGACATTGATGTGCTGCCGGTGCAGGGCCTGAACGTTTATGACATTCTGCGCCGCCGCAAGCTGGTGCTGACCCGGGCGGCGCTGGAGGCCATCATGGCGCGTTTCGCTGATGCCGCAGTCGCCGATACGGACCTTGCAGGAGCGCCGACGTGAAGCACATTGAAGCGTTCGACATCATCGTCGCACCGGTCATCACCGAGAAATCGACGGCCCTTTCCGACATCCAGGGCGCCAAAGTCACGCAAGTGATCTTTGAGGTCAAGCACAGCGCCACCAAGCCTGACATCAAGGCGGCGGTCGAGAAGCTTTTCAACGTCAAGGTGCGCGCCGTCAACACGCTGGTGCGCAAGGGCAAGAAGAAAGTCTTCCGCGGCCGGCGCGGTAAGCAAGGTGACGTGAAGAACGCCATCATCACGCTTGAGCCGGGTTATTCAATCGACGTCGCGACGGGCCTGTAGCGCGCAACTTCTAAGGCAGGCATTCCGAGGCAGCCATGGCACTGAAAACATTCAGACCGACAACCCCAAGTCTCCGGCACCTGGTGCAGGTGGACCGTAGTCATTTGTTCAAGGGCAAGCCGATCAAGGCGTTGACCGTCGGCCTGAACAAGTCAGGCGGCCGCGGTTCCAACGGCCGGTTGAACGCCTTCCGCGTTGGTGGTGGGCACAAGCAATCGTATCGCATGGTCGATTTTAAGCGCCGCAAGTTCGACATGGCTGCGACCGTAGAACGTCTTGAGTACGATCCGAACCGCACGGCGTTTATCGCGCTGATCAAGTACGAAGACGGCGAGCAATCCTACATCCTGGCGCCGCAGCGCTTGGGTGTCGGCGATCAGGTAGTCTCCGGCGCCAAGGTGGACGTTAAGCCGGGCAACGCCATGCCGCTCGCCAACATGCCGATTGGGACGATCGTGCACAATGTTGAGATGAAAATTGGCAAGGGTGGCCAGATGGCGCGCGCGGCGGGGGCCTATGTGCAACTCGTTGGCCGTGACAGCGGCTATGCCATCCTGCGTATGAATTCGGGCGAGACCCGCATGGTGCACGCCAATTGCATGGCCAGCATCGGCGCGGTGTCCAACCCCGACCATGGCAATACGGTGATCGGCAAGGCCGGGCGCTCGCGCTGGCTGGGCAAGCGCCCGACGGTGCGCGGCATTGCCATGAACCCGGTTGATCACCCGAACGGCGGCCGGACCAACGGCGGCAAGCATTGGGCGACACCGTGGGGCATTTCGACCAAGGGTAAGAAGACCCGATCCAATAAGGCGACGGACAAGTTCATCGTCCGCAGCCGTCACGTGAAGAAGAAGTAGGGAACGCGATCATGTCACGCTCAGTCTGGAAGGGTCCGTTCGTCGACGGCTACCTCTTGAAGAAGGCCGACAAGGCGCGCACTGCGGGCCGTAAGGACATCATCAAGACGTGGAGCCGGCGCTCGACGATTCTGCCGCAATTTGTCGGTCTGACGTTTGGCGTACACAACGGCCACAAGCACATCCCCGTCGTGGTTACCGAGGACATGATTGGTCATAAGCTTGGCGAGTTCTCGCCGACCCGGACCTATCACGGCCACACCGCTGATAAGAAGGCGAGGAAGTAAGATGGGCCAGAAAAAGAACGAACGGGCACTGCCGGCTACGGCGGCCAAGGCGATCAACTCGGTGGTGCGCGCCAGCCCGCAGAAGCTGAATCTGGTGGCGCAGATGATCCGTGGCAAGCGCATTGAGCGGGCGCTGGCGGAACTGACCTTCTCGCCGAAACGGCTGTCGGTCGAAGTCAAGAAAGTGCTGGAAAGCGCGATCTCGAATGCCGAAACCAATCATGGTCTTGACCCCGATCTGCTGATCGTGGCGGAGGCCTTTGTCGGCAAGAGCCTGGTCATGCGCCGCTTTCAGTCGCGCGGCCGTGGCCGGGCTGGCCGGATCGAAAAGTTCTTCTCGAACATCACCGTGGTGGTGCGCGAGGAAGATGATACGTGGCCGGTGGAGAAGGGCCGTAGGGGCAAGTCCCTGAAAGAGCAAGCCGCCGAAGCAGCGAAGGCCTGAAGAGGAAGCCATGGGTCAGAAAGTCAATCCAATCGGCCTGCGTCTTGGGATCAATCGCACCTGGGATTCGCGCTGGTACGCCAACACCGGCGAATACGCCAAGCTGTTGCATGAGGATTTCGCAATCCGCGAGTTCATCATGAAGCAGCGCCGTCAGGCGGGCATTTCCAAGGTCGTGATCGAGCGCCCGCATCGCAAGTGCCGCATTACGGTCCACACCGGCCGGCC
>JANNSA010000446.1:0-15328 GCA_031402115.1 Hyphomicrobiaceae bacterium
GATGCGGACACCGCCGCTATCGAAGCGCTGCATGACCGGGTGTCGGGACCCGGCCGCTATGTAAAAACCAGCTACCGCGTCCGTGAGGGCCTGACGGGCCAGTCGCGCTGGTGCCATGGGGTGTGGACTGGCGGTGTCTTGGTCGCCGCGATCCGTTTCACGCCGATCAGCATTGGCGGCCGCGCCGGGCCGCTGCTGCTCGGGCCGTTGGCGGTGGAACGGCGGCTGAAGGGCGAGGGGCTTGGCAAGGGGCTCGTCGCGCTTGGCCTCGCCGCCGCTGCCGCTGATGGCGTGCCGCTGGTCGTGCTGGTTGGCGATGCCAGCTATTACGCGCGCTTCGGTTTCGTCACCGTGCCGTTCGGCTGCATCGTCATGCCGGGCCCTGTTGATCCGGCGCGGCTGCTGGCGCGCGAATTGCGAGCAGGCGCACTGGCCGATTTCGCCGGCATGCTCGCGGGCGATGCCTCATGATCGGTGCCGCAGGGCCTCGCCACGCTCCCGGAATCCGGGCATAAGCCGCCGCAACACTGTTTTCGGCGGAGAACGTTTGCCATGGCGAAGAACACGCTCAAAGTCGGAGTCGCGGGCCTTGGTACCGTTGGCTCAGGCGTCGTGCGGCTGCTGCAGGAGCATGCCGAGGCTCTGACCGTCCGGCTCGGCCGGCCGATCATCGTCACCGCCATCAGCGTGCGCGACGCCAAAAAGGAGCGCGGGCTCAGCTTGTCCGGCGTCACCTGGTTTGACGACCCCGTTAAACTCGCAGCCGATCCCAGGATTGATCTGTTCGTCGAGTTGGTTGGCGGCTCGGAAGGACCGGCTCGGCTGGCCGTGGAGACAGCACTGAAGGCCGGCAAGCCGGTCGTCACCGCCAACAAGGCCCTGCTCGCGCATCACGGCGTCGCGCTCGCCAAGCTGGCCGAGGCAAAGGGCGTGGCGCTGAAGTTCGAGGCGGCGGTGGCTGGCGGTATTCCGGTCATCAAGACGCTGCGCGAGAGCCTTGCCAGCAACCGCATCGACCGCGTCTACGGCATCCTCAACGGCACCTGCAACTACATCCTGAGCAAGATGCAGGCCGAGGGCCGCGCCTTCGCCGACGTGCTGAATGAAGCCCAGGCGGCCGGTTACGCCGAGGCCGACCCGGCATTTGATGTTGGCGGCGGCGACACGGCGCATAAGCTTGCGATTCTGACCAGCCTGGCGTTCGGCACCCGCGTTGCCTTCGCCGATGTGCATGTGGAAGGCATCGAGGACATCACCTCCGCCGACATCGAGGCGGCTGACGAACTTGGCTACCGCATCAAGCTGCTCGGCGTCGCGCAACGCACGGCCGACGGCATCGAGCAACGCGTGCATCCGACTATGGTGCCCAGGAACTCGGCGATCGGCCAGGTCAGCGGCGTCACCAATTGCGTCGCCATCGACGCCGATTATGCCGGCGCGTTGACCCTGGTCGGCCCCGGCGCCGGCATGAAGGCGACGGCATCCAGCGTCGTCGCCGACATCGTCGACATTGCCCGCGGCGACACGTCAGCGCCGTTCATCCTGCCGGCGGCCGAGTTGGCGCCATCACGCAAAGCGCCGCTGCAGGCCCACGCCGGCGGCTACTACGTGCGGCTCGCCGTGGTCGATAAGCCGGGCGCCTTCGCGGCCATCGCGACGCGCATGGCGGCGCAAGGCGTGTCGCTGGAGAGCATCATGCAGCGCCGTCCAGCGCGTGGCGCCGCCGCGGCCGCCGACCAGCCAATGCCCGTCGTGATGATCACGCACGAGACTACGGAAGCGGCGATCCGCTCGGCCCTCGACCAGATCGAGCACGACGGCCACGTGGTGGCGAGGCCGCAGATGATCCGGATTGAGAAGTTGGCGTCGTAGGGTGTGAAAGGCCTCTGGCTGTATCGCACCAAACTGCGGCGGCACATGCACGAACATTTCACCCCGGCGCCCGCTATTGCCGGCACCTTGTGGTGAATGGTGCGATACGGCCAAGAGGCCTTTCGCACCCTACATCAGCGGCACGAGCATGGTGAAGCCGTCGAGCAACAGCAGCAGGCCGGCGCCGCCGAACAGGCCGCTCATATAGAGGACGAAGGCCGAGCTGCCGACCAGGCTGATGGAAGCCAGTACGATGGCGATCTGCAACAGCGCCTGCGACCAGTCGAAATAGGGGTCGCGCTGGAACGCGGCGTCGCGCTTGGCTTCGATCTCCTTGGCCTTTTCGTAGAGCTCATCGAGGCCCTCGCGTTTTTCCGGCTCGCTGGTCAGTTTGGCCGAGCGCGTTTTGTAGGCTGCCAGCTGCGCCTCCAGCGCCCCGCGCGCTGCCGGTTCGAGCGAGGGTTCCGATTGCAGCCGCAGGTTCAGGTCGTCCGCCGCCAGATCAATTGCCGCGCGCCGGATGTTCTTGGCCTGAAAGAACGCCCAGGTGTTGCTGGCGTCAATGTTGGCGCGGTTGGCGTCCTTGGCGACGTTGTCGCCGCCCATCGCGCATATCGCCAGCAGCACGGCGAGCACGCCGATATAGACGCTGACCCATTTGGTGCGCGCGCTGGTCGTGTCGCTGCCGACGTCTTCCAGAATGGACATGCTGTCTCCGTGAGTTCGAGTGGGGGAAGAAGGCGGCAGTGGGCAATCGGCGGTAGTGGGTAGGGGGGACATGATGCGGAGTTCGGCCCGGCGGCTGGAATGGGTGGCAGTGTTGCGTCCGAACTCTGCCTCGTGTCCCCGTTTCGGGGCACGGCGGTAGCCGTCTGCTGCTGCGGTGGAGCCCAGAAACGGGGACACGAAGTTCATTTCGGACGCGGCCGGTACACCTACGCGAAGCGCACGTCAGCCGAAATGAACATCATGTCCCCTATGACTGCCGCCTTCTTCTACTGCGCCGGCGCCAGCGCCATGATCGCGGCGAGGTCATCCTCCGCCGGGTAGCAATCGACGGGCAGCCCCGCCGTTTTCTCGGCTTTGCCGAGGGCCAGACGCATGCGCCAGCCGATCTTGCCATCGTGCTTGCCGACGTCGTGGCCGAGCGCGATCAGCTGGCCCTGCAACTCAAAGATCGCGGCTTCCGTCATGTGGCTGGCCTTGGCCCATGGCGTCTCGAAGGCGCTGCCGCCGGCGATGCGATCGGCGAGGTTGCCGACGAACAGGGCATAGAGATCGGCGTAGTTGTAGGCCTTCAGCGCCAGGAAATTGCGCAGCACCAGGAAAGCCGGACCATCGCTGCCCTCGGGCAGCAGCAGATAGGCCGGGTCGTCGAGCTGCTCGGCTGTCCAGGCCTTGGCGTAGGCGCGGGTATAGCCGAGCTTTGCCCAGTCCTTGATGGCGCGCGGCTTGTCGAAGCCTTGCAAGGTGCAGTCGAGCCGCTTGGGCTTGCGCACTTCGTAGCCCCAGCTCTTGCCGGCCTGCCAGGATACGTCGCTACCGTCGCGCTCTCTGGCTTTGACCAGTTCCATGGCGCTGGAAGCCAGCGAGTCCGGCACCGACGACCAGATGTTGCGACGACCATCACCGTCGAAGTCGACAGCATAGGTGCGGTAGCCCGATGGCATGAACTGCGTCAGCCCCATGGCGCCGGCCCACGAGCCCTTGAAATCGGCGACGGCGATGTCGCCATCCTCGAGGATCAGCAGGGCTTGCAGCAGTTCCTTGCGGAAATAGTCCTGGCGGCGGCCAAGCCAGGCTTGCGTCGCCAGCACATCGATGACGCCGAACTTCGGCAGCTGCCGGCCAAAATCGCTCTCGCGGCCCCAGATTGCCAGCAGCACGCTGCCCTCGACACCAAGCTTCTGCTCGATCGCGGCGAGGTCCTTTCCATGCGCGGCCGCCTTGGCGCGACCGGCCTTGGCCAGCCCTTGCAACCGCGACTCCTTCAAATAGTCCGACGCCGGCTTGATGAATTCGGCCTGGCCTTTGCCGGGCACCGCTGTTTTGTTGGGCGGCCCCAGTTCCGGCAGCGTGCGGATTGGCTCGACGCCGGCAAACGCCGCATCGAAGGTGGCGCGCTTGACGCCGAGCTTGGCGGCTTCCGGCCACAGGGCCTCGATGAAGCGCTGGAAGCCTGCATCGCGGCTGGCCTCGGCGACCGGCGCTGAACCGAGCGTGCCAATCACGATGCCGACCATGAAGGTGACCAGGGCGAGGCGCCGTTGCGACATGAAGGGTGTTCCGTTCGATTGCGCTTGTTCAGCCTCACCCTGTAGCAAGGTTCTGGACGGAAATAGGACGGCCAAGGCGATGCCACAATGTGTGACGGGTTGCGGCCAACGGACCGACCCGACCAACGCCATTCTGATTGAACGGTTGTGGATGGTTTTCAATACTGTACGCGCTTGCCGAACCGGGCAAGCCGGATAAGTTCGGCATTCGTCACTGCCGCCGGTACTCAGGAGAACCACGATGGTTGCGCTCGCCCGTCATCGCCGCAAGATTGATCCATCAACGAAGGCTTCCGAAGGCGCCCGGACAGTTTCGTATATCGGTCCGGCTAACCCCGCGATTCCTGAATGGGCGGCGGCGGGGCTTGACGAACCGGATTTCGACGTCATCCGTCAGTACCGGCTCGACCGGCTGAGGGCCGAACTGAAGCGCCGTGATTTTGCCGGCGCGCTGCTGTGTGATCCGCTCAACATCCGTTACGCCACGGACGTTTCCAACATGCAGGTCTGGTGCTTGCACAATGCGGCGCGCTATTGCTTTGTCGCTACTGAAGGCCCGGTCGTGCTGTTTGATTACGCGCAGGCGCAGCACTTGTCGGCAGGGTTGCCGCTGATTGACGCGGTGCGGCCGTGCACGTCGTTCTTTTATATGTATACCGGCGATGATGGACATCAGGCAGCGCGCCGCTGGGCAGAAGAAATCGCTGCTCTGGTGTTTGAACACGGCGGCGGCAATCGCCGGCTAGCGGTTGATAAATGCGAACCGCTCGGCATTGACGTGTTGCGCGCGCTTGGCGTCGAAACAATTGCCAGCCAGGCTTTTTGCGAGGAAGCCCGCAAGATCAAACATCCGGAAGAAATCAAGGCGATGCGGCGCGCCATCCAGACGTGTGAAGTTGGCATGGCGGCGATGTGGCAGGCGCTGCAGCCGGGCATGACGGAAAACCAGCTGTGGGCGAAACTGCACGAAGCCAATATCGCGCGCGGCGGCGAATGGATCGAGACGCGGCTGCTGGCCTCGGGGCAACGCACCAATCCATGGTTCAGCGAGTGCTCCGACAAGGTGATCGAGAAAGGTGAGATCATCGCCTTTGATACAGACCTGATCGGTCCTTACGGCTACTGCGCCGATATCTCGCGGTCCTGGGTGGCGGCGGCCAAGCCAACCGTGGCGCAACAGAGCTTGCATGACCTCGGCCTGGAACAAATAGAGCACAATCTCGCATTGTTGCGGCCTGGTTTGAGTCATTCCGAGTTCGTCGCGAACAGTTATCAGCTGCCGGCCGACTGCATTGATGGTCGCTATGGCGTCGCCATGCATGGCGTCGGATTGTGCGACGAATATCCGTCAATCTACTATCGCGAGGATCAAGCCGAGACTGCCGAGGGTGTGTTTGCGCCTGGCATGGTCCTCTGCGTGGAAAGCCTGATATGCCCCGAAGGTGGACCAGAAGGCATCAAACTCGAAACCCAGGTGCTGATCACTGAAACCGGCGTTGAGCGCTTAGACCGGTTTCCGATGGCGTTGACACCTGATATCTGAATATGCCACAGCCAGCCGGTAACAGTATTTCATTGAAGCGTATTGCATTGAATTAACAGATTTGTTACCGAATGCGCATATTCGGAACCGACTCTGTTAGATCCGGATCGGCTGGACCGCTGGTGTTTCGCGGATCTGCCAAGAGCAATAACACACGAAAGGAACGTGGCATGGCCGCGAAAGATCTCAGTAAAATGTCGCCGAAAGAGCTCGACGAGCTGATTCAGGAAGCTCAGGCTGTCAAGGCTGGCGCCCGTGACCGGGCCCGCTCGACACTGCGCGCAAAGTTTGACACCGATCTGGCGCGCGAGGGTTTCACTATCAATGAAGTTTATCCAGGCCGTGGTGGCGCCCGCAAGAATGCTGGCGGCGCTTCAGTCGCCCGCTTCCGGCATCCTGACAATCCAGCGATGACCTGGACTGGCCGTGGCCGCAAACCTAATTGGTTGGTTGATGCCCTGAAGCGTGGCGCCAAGATGGACTCGTTCGCCATCGCTTGATTGCCGGCGCCTGATTGCCAGTTTGCACGCTACTGATTTAACTTAGCAGCAAGCGATCCCCTGGTTTTCACTGGGGGATCGTTGGCTTCTGACGCGACGGAATTGCCTGAGACCGCCGCGCGGCTTTCCGCTGCACCGGCTGTGTGCTTTGATCCAGTGCGACAAGCGAAAGGATCGTCAGGCATGCGCAATTTCGAAGACCTTGGTCGTTCGCTCGCTATCGGCAGCGACGGCATGGCGGCAACGTCGCATCCGCAAGCCACCCTAACCGCCCTCGACGTGCTCAAGGCGGGCGGCAGCGCCATGGATGCCGCGATCGCGGCGAGCGCCGTGCAATGTGTGGTTGAGCCGGGTTCGACGGGCCTTGGCGGCGATTGCTTCGCGCTGTATTCGCGCCAGGGTTCGGGAGATGTCATCGCCTTCAATGGCTCCGGCCGGGCACCGGCAGCAGCCACCCGCGAACGCGTTGCGGGCCTGTTGGCTGCCCAAGGCGAGGCCAGCATCCCGCGCGGGTCCGCCCACGCCGTGACAATTCCCGGCGCCGTCGACGCCTGGTGCCAATTGGCACGCGACCACGGCCGTTTGCCGCTCGCCCGTATCCTCGCGCCGGCCATTGCGATGGCGACGGACGGTTACGCCATCACACCACGCGTGCATTGCGATTGGGTCGAGGCAACCGAGCTGCTGCGGCACGATCCGGCGGCGGCGCGCATCCTGCTTGTTGACGGCGCCGCGCCGGGCATTGGCAGCAGGCATCGCCAGCTTGAGCTGGCAGCAACTCTGACACGGATTGCCCGTGACGGCCGCGCTGCCTTCTATCAGGGCGCGGTGGCTGCGGACATAGTCGAGCGGCTAGCTGCAGGCGGCGGACTGCACAGCTTGGCGGATTTCAACGAAGCGGCCGGCCAGTACGTCGAGCCGGTGCGCACCGCCTATCGCGGTCACGAGGTGGTTGAGTGCCCGCCCAATGGCCAGGGCCTGATAGCGCTGATCCTGCTCAACATTTTGTCGGGCAAGCCGGTGACACGCGAAGCCTATGGCATCAGCAACATCCATTGCGAAGTCGAGGCGACGCGGCTCGCCTACGGTATCCGCGAAGCGATGCTGTGTGACCCAGACGCGCACGCTATGCCTGTCGAGAAGCTGCTGTCGCAAGGCTTTGCGGACGATCTGCGCGCGCGCATTCAACCCGGCCGCATTATCGAGCCGCTGCCGGATTGGAGCAGCGTGCCGCATCGCGACACCGTCTACATCACGGTGGTCGACAAAGAGCGCAACTGCGCCAGTTTCATTAATTCAGTGTTCTGGGGTTTTGGCTCCGGGATCATGGCGCCGCGCTCGGGCGTGATGCTGCAAAATCGCGGCATGAGCTTTTCGTTGGCCGAGGGCCACCCCAACGCCATCGCACCACGCAAACGGCCGCGCCACACCATCATTCCGGCGATGCTGCTGAAGGAGGGCCGCGTCGTCATGCCGTTTGGCGTCATGGGCGGCGATTATCAGGCGATGGGCCACGCTTGGTTCTTGCGCCGCGTACTCGACGACGGGCTCGACATCCAGGCGGCGATGGACCTGCCGCGGCTGTTTCCGCTGCCGGGCACGTCAATTGTCGAGGTCGAAGCGCGCGTGCCGGCTGCGATCCGCGATGGGCTGGCTCAGCTCGGTTACAGCGTGCAGAACTCGGATGGCCCGATCGGCGGCTCGCAAGCCATCCAGATTGATTGGCAGAATGGCACGTTGATCGGCGCCTCCGACCCGCGCAAAGACGGCTGCGCGCTGGGTTATTAGTGTGCCGGGCCCAACGGCAGCGTCCCCCCGGTTTCGTCATCTTCGACCGGTCTGCGGCACCTGGGGACGACGGCAGGCCAGGTTCGGAACGCGCACGTATGCCTCTCCTCATGCTGCGTGAGGAGAGGGCACCACTCACGACTCACAATGCAGTGCTGGATGCTTCCTTGCAAACCAACTTGCCGCCGGGCCAGGTGATGGTCAGCTCGGCGTCGAATTCCATACCGTCGCTGTTGACCTGCATCTGGTTGAGGGCAGCGGCCTTGTTGGGGCCGGCGGAAAAGTCGCCGCTCTGGTCGATGTCGGACGAGCCGCCATCGCTCTTTTGCGTGACGCGCATGCGGTAGGAGCCATTGACCGGCTGATCCGCAGTCACAACGCCTTCCAGCTGCGTCATGCCGCCGGACAGCTTCGTCACTTTGATCGAGCAGGCGACCGGGCCTTTCGCGGTGTCTGAGGCAGGTATTGCGTTCATCATGACGGAACCTCCATAGGCGATTGCGGGCACAGCGATCAACGCGGCGATGACAGCGATGGTCTTGATCATGGCATGGGGTCCTTTCTCCGAAAAACCCTGATGCAGCAGAGAACTTGGGTGAAACAATGAAAGCGGGGGAGCCCGAGCTGCTCCCCCGCTTAATCGTTCAGGCCTTCGGTTGCAGCCCTATCAGTCCTGAACGATAACCTTGACGCGGCCGACGCCGACCTGCTTGGCCTTGCCGGTGTGGCCGTTGCCGACCTGGATCACGGCCATGGCGTTGCGGTCGCCGGTCTGCTCCGTCGTGGCGGAGTTGCCCGTGCCGAACTGGCCGACGCCGAGCAGGTTGCCATTGCCGTTCTGCGAGTTGTCGGAGGTGTTGCCGACGCCGGTCTGGCCGATCGTGGCGTTGTTCTTCTTGCCGTTCTGGGTGGCGATAGTGGTGTTGCCGAGGCCATTCTGGCGCACCTTCAGGCGGTTCTTCTTGCCATTCTGGCCGCCGCCAACGGCGTTGAACAGGCCGGACTGGCCGATGTCAACGGTGTTGCTGCCAGCGAATGCGGAAGTCGTCATGGCGCCGAAGCTCAAAGCCGCGATCAGGGCCGAAGCGATCAGGGTATTGCGGGTCTTCATGGTGTCTCTCCGGGGTGTTTGGCCGTTAGGGCCGTTGGTTGGTCCAGGGTGTCGGTTTGTTGTTCTCGTCCACCACTCGTTCTGTGGATGACCCGTTGTAGGGGAGCTGCCTTGAACCCTCTCTGAACCCTTCGTTTATCTTCCGTTCATGTGCGAAGCCTGGCCAGATAGCCGGGGTCAGGCACTGACGCGCCGGTTCGGCCTGGCCGAATTGCGAGGTTCGTTGGCGCATAAGTGCCTGACCCCGATTGTCTTGTTCACCGCCGGATTCGGGTTGCTTGCCGCCGGTGAAGCGGGTGCAAGGGGCGATAGCTGAACCATGAGGGTGCCTGCCATGACCGTTTCGCCGCTAACCAGTCTGCGCATGGACCGCACCGCCTGGGCGTTGCTGCTGCTGCTATCGGCGATTTGGGGGGCGTCGTTCGTGTTTGGCCGCATTGCGGTGCAGGAACTGCCGCCGTTTACGGTCGCTTGGGTCCGGGTTGGGCTGGCAGCGGCGGTGCTGCTGGCGGTGTCGATGGTCGCTGGCTACGCCCTGCCGCGCACGCTGCAAGGTTGGGCGCCGTTCGCGATGATGGGGCTGCTCAACAATGTCGTGCCGTTCAGTCTGATCTTCTGGGGTCAGCAAGAGATCGGCGCCGGGCTGGCTTCGGTGCTCAACGCCACAACGCCGATGTTTGCCGGCATTGTCGCGCATCTGGCGACCAGCGACGACAAACTGACCGGCAACCGGATCGCGGGCATCCTGATCGGCATCGCCGGCGTCGCCGTGCTGGTTGGCCCGGCTGCGCTGACGGGCATTGGCGACAACGTCTTCGCGCAACTGGCCGTATTGGGCGCGGCGCTGAGTTACGCCATGTCGGGCATCTGGGGGCGCCGCCTGCGTGGCACGCCGCCGCTGGTCAGCGCCTGTAGCCAGCTGCTGTGCTCAACAGCCATGCTGACAATCATCGTGGCGCTGGTCGACCAGCCGTGGCGCCAGCCCTTGCCGTCATGGCCGGTGATTGGTGCACTGGTCGGCATCGCCATCCTGTGCACGGCAATCGCCTACATCATCTTCTTCAGCATCATCGCGCGCGCCGGCACCAGCAATGTCATGCTGGTGACGTTGCTGATCCCACCCTTCGCCATGCTGTTTGGCGCCGTCGTACTCGGTGAGCGGCTGGGCCTGGAGGCTGTTTGGGGCGCCACTATCATCGGACTGGCGCTGCTGGTGATTGATGGCCGGGCGGTGGAATGGACAGGGCGGCGGCTGGGTTGGGTGGCTTAGAAGGCAGCAGTAGGCAGTAGGCAGTGATGATCAAAATGCGCCAGCGCTTCTGCCCCTTCTCCGCATTGCTTCTTCAGCAATGGGGAGAAGGGGCAGTGTGTCGAGTTGCCCACCCGTCTACTGCCTACTGCCTACTGCCCACCGCCCAATTCCGAACTTGACGCATAAGGCAGCAATCGGCTTTATCGGCGCAAGGGGTGTTCCGCGACCACCCCGTGAGGCGTCAGCCCAACGATCGCGTCCAAACCTCAAACACGAGGACGGACGGACCATGGCTTCGCCAACAGAAATCACGACGACACAACTCAATCGCCTGATCGGGCTGCCGGGTGCGCCCGTGCTGATCGATGTTCGCACCAGTGAGGATGCAGCTGCGGATCCGCGCCTGCTGCCGGCGGCGCAGCGGCGCAGCCACGCCGATGTCGCGAGCTGGGCGGCGGCTTATCAGGGCGCCAGCATCGTTGTTGTCTGCCAGCGCGGCGCCAAGCTGAGCCAGGGCGTGGCGGCTTGGTTGCGGCATGAAGGCATTGCCGCGCAATCCCTGGAAGGCGGTTTCGAAGCGTGGTGTGATGCGGGGGCCGCGCTCGTCGTCACCAGCAAGCTGCCGCCACGCGATAGCCGGGGCCGCACCGTCTGGGTGACGCGCGCGCGGCCGAAGATTGACCGGATCGCCTGCCCCTGGCTGATCCGCCGCTTCGTTGATCCGGCCGCCGTCTTCCTGTTCGTTGCGCCATCGGAAGTCGAGGCTGTTGCCGAGCGCTTCGCCGCCACGCCGTTCGACATCGATGGCGTGTTCTGGAGCCATCGCGGCGACGCCTGCACATTCGACACGCTGCTGCACGAGCTCGGCCTCGGCACGCCGCCGCTCAAGCAACTGGCGGCGATCGTGCGGGGCGCCGACACGGCGCGGCTTGACCTCGCGCCCGAGGCTGCTGGGCTGCTGGCAATCTCGCTTGGCCTGTCGCGCATGTTCAAGGATGACCTGGCACAACTCGATGCGGCGATGAGCGTTTATGATGGCCTCTATCGCTGGTGCCGCGACGCCACCGACGAGACGCACATCTGGCCCGTGGCCATGCCGCGCCCGCAGGCTGCATCCGCATGACACCTGAATCCCCTTTCCGCGAGGCAGTAGCGGTCTGGGCACGCATTGGCGTGCTGTCGTTCGGTGGCCCGACGGCGCAGATTGCGCTGATGCACCGCGTGCTGGTCGAGGAGAAGCGCTGGCTCGATGAAGAGCGCTTCATGGGCGCGCTCAGCTTCTGCATGCTGCTGCCCGGCCCCGAGGCCATGCAACTCGCAACCTATGCCGGTTGGCGGCTGCATGGCCTGAAGGGCGGGCTGGCGGCCGGGCTGCTGTTTGTGCTGCCCGGCGCCATCGTGATGCTAGCGCTGGCGTTGATCTATGCTGCTTTCGGCACACTGCCGGTGCTGGAGGCGCTGTTTTTCGGCATCAAGGCGGCGGTGCTGGTGATCGTCGTGGAAGCGCTGATCCGGGTGGCGCGCCGCGCCCTGAAACTGCCCGAGCACTGGGTCATTGCCGGCCTCGCCTTCATCGGCATCTTTGTGCTGGCGCTGCCGTTTCCGCTGATCATCCTGGCGGCGGGCCTGTTCGGTTTTTGGCGGGCGCTTGGAACCTTGCCCGTTGACCAGCCAGCGCATGCGCCGTTGGTGCCGATCGCCCAGACATTGCGCACCATCGCCGTCGGGCTGGTTATTTGGATCGTCCCGTTGGCCGGCATTGCGCTGGTGTTCGGGCGCGATCACGTGCTGACGCAATTGGGGCTGTTCTTCTCCAAGCTGGCCGTTGTCACCTTCGGCGGCGCCTATGCGGTGCTCGCCTACATGGCGCAGGACGTTGTGGAGCATTATGGCTGGCTGACGCCCGGTCAGATGCTCGACGGGTTGGGTTTGGCCGAAACCACGCCGGGGCCGCTGATCCTGGTCACCGAGTTCGTCGGCGCGCTGGCCGCCTGGCAGCACGGCGGTGGGCCTCCCATGCTGATGGCGCTGCTCGGCGCCCTGGTGGCGCTGTGGGCGACCTTCGCGCCATGCTTCCTGTGGATCTTCGCCGGCGCGCCTTACATCGAGCGCATCACCGCCGAACCACGCCTGAAAAGCGCCCTGCAGGCGATCACCGCCGCTGTCGTTGGCGTCATCCTCAACCTTGCCTTGTGGTTCGCCTTGCGCGTGTTCTTTGCGCGGCTCAAGCCCCTGAGCTGGGGGCCGTTGCAGCTGGACATGCCGATCGCGGCGAGCCTCGATTGGCCGGCCGTGGCAATCGCCCTGGTATCCGCCGTACTGCTGTTGCGGCTGCACTGGAGCATCGGCGCCGTCTTGGCCGTCGCGGCGGCACTTGGGGCCGGCGTGCGGCTGCTGCTGCAATGATCGTCATTCCCCAGCCAGAAACCGGAATGCTTGGCGTCTGACGGCGGATCTTGCCGGTTGGCAGCCGTAGAATGCGGCTGCGCACCGGCTGGAACTGGCTGATGCCTGTGCTTGATCAGGCACGCATTGGTTTCGGCAGCACTGGCTCCGGACCGGTTGTCAAAGCCGCACGTCAGGGAGCCGCCGTGAATGAAACAGCTTGCCCGGCACGATCCCGTGGCTTCGCAGCCCGTATCCGCCGCCGCGCGATGGGCACCGTTGGCGCGCCTGATTGATCGTGAACGGGCGATCGCCCTTGCGGCGCGGCGCAATGGGCGGGTGTGGCTGTTCGCTTACGAGTTCATCCGGTTCGGCATCAAGCAGGCTTGGGCCTGCTTGTTTGGCGGCTTGATGCTTGCCCTGCTGGTCGCGACCTATCTCTGGTATCCGCCAAATTCATCCCTGGCGCGGTACGACTTCCTGGTGATCGGCGCGTTGGCGATTCAGGCGGCGATGCTGTGGCTCCGCCTTGAAACGCTTGAGGAAGCCAAACTTATTCTGGTGTTCCACGTCGTCGGTACGGCAATGGAAATCTTCAAAACGTCCGCCGGTTCCTGGGTCTACCCCGATAGTAGTCTGTTGCGGATCGCCGGGGTGCCGCTGTTCACCGGCTTCATGTACGCGGCCGTTGGCAGCTATCTGGCGCGCGTCTGGCGGTTGTTCGATTTCAAGTTCACGCGGCATCCACCGCTCTGGGCGCTCGGCGTGCTGGCGGCAGCAATCTACGTCAACTTTTTCACGCATCACTTCATGGCGGACTTCCGCATCGCCTTGTTCCTCGCTGCGGCGCTGATGTTTGGCCAAACCTGGGTGCACTATCGCATTTGGCAACGCCATCGTTCGATGCCCTTGCTGGTCGGCCTTGGCTTGGTGGCGAACTTCGTTTGGCTGGCCGAGAACATCGGCACCTATGCCCGGGCCTGGAGCTATCCGCACCAACTGGCCGGCTGGTCGCCAGTGCCGGCCGGCAAGTTCGGCGCCTGGTTCCTGCTGATGCTGATTTCCTACGCTCTGGTCGCCTGGGCGCATCGGCATGCTATCGTCGAACCTGCGGCCGCGCGTGATCCAGCCCGCGCCTCCACTGGCGATGCGCACGCAGCGTCGTCGCCGCTAATGCCGGCTGCCGCAGCTATGGCAGCGCGCCACGTGTAGCGTCAGGCCGGTTGCTTGATGGCCTTTGATTTGGCAACCGATTTGACGTGACAAATTTCGCATCACGGTGTCCTTCGCCGACTGCCGACTGCCAGCCATGAGCCACTCCCATGTCCCTGATCAAACTCACCGCCGTCGCCGATGCCGAAGCCGCGCTGGCCGCCGAAGAGGCGTTGCTGGCGTTGCAGGAGGCCGGCGACGAGCCGGTGCCGTTGGCGGTGTCGCGGTTCGAGGCGCCGCTGCCGTTGTGGCGGGTGGAAGCCTACTTTGCCGTCACCGATCAGGCGGCCGTGAGCGGGTTTGCTAAATCAAGGCTCGGCAATGACTGGCACATCGAAGCGGTGCCCGACGAGAACTGGGTGGCGGTCGTGCATGCGACGCTGTCGCCGGTGCGCGCCGGCCGCTTCCTGGTGCATGGGCCGCATGATCGCGCTGGCGCCGCTGGCGAGCCGTTCGCCATCGAGATCGAGGCCAGCGAGGCGTTCGGCACGGCGCATCACGGGTCAACTGTTGGCTGCCTGAAGGCGATTGACGCGCTGGCCGGCCGGCAGTTTGCGCGCGTGCTCGACCTGGGCACCGGCTCGGGCGTGCTCGCCATCGCGGTCGCCAAGCTAGTGCCGGCCGCGCGCATCATCGCCACCGACATGGATGCGCCCTCGGTCGCAATTGCCGCCGGCAACGCCGCGCTGAATGGCGTTGCGACCCGCATTGAGTGCCTGACAGCGATGGGGCTGGATCACCCCTACTTGTCCGATGCCCGCTTTGATCTGATCCTGGCCAACATCCTGGCCGAGCCTCTGATTGCCCTGGCGCCAGCGCTGGCTCAAGCTTTGACGCCCAAAGGTACGCTGATCCTGGCGGGGCTGCTCGCGGCGCAGGCCGATGCCGTGCGGGTTGCTTACGAAGCCGCCGGCTGCAAGCCGGTCAACGCCATCGACGAGGCCGGCTGGGCGACACTGGTGCTGACGGCGTAGGGTGCGAAAGGCCTCTGGCCGTATCGCACCAGCCACGGGCGATGCCGGTGGTATTGTCCGCAGTCGCGCTGGCGCTGAGTTCCTGGCCGGCCCCTGCTGGTGCGATACGGCCCAAGGGCGACCGAGTTCACGTAGTCAAAAAAGTGCAATCAAAGGTTGTACAAGTCTATAATCGAAATTCATTGACTAATGAAATCATCAATTCTGACTCTTTATTTCCGAATGACCAGGTTCTCAAAGAAATGGAGGCATTTTTGTGTGCTCCAAACTTAATAACAGCGAAAGAAGCGTTTGCATCAACCAAAAAAGTCCTATATGATGATAAAGGATATGCTATCGAAGCAGGAGATAGGCCTTCTTTAAACAACTTTTTGAGGGGAAATGCAAAATTTATTGGAAAGCCAGAAAATGGTTT
>JANNSA010000447.1:0-9698 GCA_031402115.1 Hyphomicrobiaceae bacterium
TGCCCTGCATAATGTGGCGAGAAACACCGTTAGGCCCGCCAGGCATCGCACTCAGATCTCATCGCCAAGTTCCGGAACCACAACACAGACTGTTCCCGGCTTGGCGCGATTGATTTCCATGATGAGACGAGGAACCGCAGCGCGCAAATCACTGAGCAGCGAGCTTTCGACGCGCAGTACGATTAGCGCGACACTTCTGCCCGCCAGGTTTTGTTGAAACGAGAAGCCACTGTCGATCGTCACGATGACGTCAAACCGGCCGTCCGCTTGGTCAATCAGTTTGCCGTTCGAGTATCCCGCCAGACCCGCGTATTGCGCGGTCTGGACGTCGAACTCCGCCAAATCGTGCCGCAGATCATGGGGCACACATTCGTCCAGCAGCACCCGGACCCCAGCGTCCATCACGCCGCGCGCCCGATGCGGTTTGCGGCCGTCGCCCGCGCGAACTGCAGCACGGCGATCGCCTTTGCACGACTGACAGTTGGAAACTGCTTCAAGAACTCGTCGAGCGGCTCGCCCGCTTCAAGATAGTCAAACATCGCCTTAATCGGCACGCGCGTGCCTGTGAACACAGGGGCGCCCCCCATTGTTTCAGGTGAGATCGAGATCGGAGTTGGCATTGCGGCCATGGATACTCGCGGGCAATCTAAGTCCAATGAAGCGGCAGCGCATAATCATACCGCACTTTATCTTCGACGACTATAGTGGCGTAGGTCAGGTCAGGAACTTGCGCAGCCCGGCTTCCACTGGCGAAATTCTGTTGCCGGACCGCGTCAAACCATTCGCTCGCCCATCGCCACCATTGCCGTCCGCACCCGCCACCTGCTACACTGCCACCATGCAAGACCGCCCGAACCGCAACGATGACCACTACGTCCGCGAGGGCGGCCCGTACGCGGAGATGATCCGCGAATTGGTCGAGAGCGGCCGCTTTGACAGTGCGGCCGAGGTCGTGCTGGAAGGGTTGGCGCTGGTGCGCGAGCGGGAGTTGCTGCGCAAGGCGCACGACGTATGGCTGCGTGGTGAAATCCAGAAGGGCATCGACAGCGCCGACCGCGGTGAACTTATCCCAGCAGATGAGGTGTTTGCCCGCCTCCAGGCGAAGTACAGCCAACGCGCGAAAGACGATCTGGCGTCATGAAGGTCTGGCTGACGGAACTTGCTGAACTCGACCTCAAAGCCATCGCCGACCGGATCGTCGAACGCAACCCGTCACGCGCGCTCAGCTTCGTTGTCGAGTTGCGCGATTGCTGTGCCCGAATTGGTGAGCTGCCGCATGCGGGGCTCGCCGGCCACAATGGGGCGACGGCGTGCGCATCGCCATTCACGGCAAGTATCTGGTGGTCTATCGGGTGCATGCGGATATGGTTCAGGTGTTGAGGATCGTCCATGGTGCCCGCGATCTCAACGCGCTTTTTGCAGATGAGCCGCTGCCGCCATAGGCCGATACAGCGGCGTAGGTCGAGTCAAGCCCTTGCGAGACCCGACTTCCACGGGCGGTGATCGCGATAGAGCGCGAACTACGACCGTCTGCGAGCTTGGCCGTCGGGGCTCGCGAAGGACATCGACCCAACCTACGCCGCCATCGCCCGCATCAGCCCCGCGAACAACGTCCGCCCATCTGTGCCGCTGAGTACCGGGTCGGTGGCGCGTTCGGGGTGCGGCATCAGGCCGAGCACCCGGCGCGATGCGTCGAAGATGCCGGCGATGTTGAGGCTGGCGCCGTTGGGGTTGGCGGCGGGGGTGACGGCGCCGGCGGCGTCGCAATAGCGCAGCGCGATGCGGCCTTCGCCCTTCAGGCGTTCCAGGGTCTGGCTGTCGGCTTGGTAATTGCCCTCGGCGTGCGCGATCGGCAGGCGGATGACGCTGCCGTGGTCGTAGCCGCTCGTGAATGGGCTGTTGGTCTGTTCCACACGTAACGACACGTCGCGGCAAATGAAGCGCAGGCCGGCGTTGCGCATCAGCGCGCCGGGCAACAGGCTGGTCTCGCATAGGATCTGGAAGCCGTTGCAGATGCCGAGCACCGGCACGCCGCGCTTGGCCTGTTCCAGCACGGATGCCATGATGCGGGCGCGCGCCGCCATGGCGCCGCAGCGCAGATAGTCGCCATGCGAAAAGCCGCCCGGCAGCACAATCAGGTCCACGGGCGGCAAGGTGTCGCCGGCATGCCAGACCATGGTCGGAGCATGACCCGTCACCAGCTGTAAGGCGACGGCGACGTCGCGATCGCAATTGGACCCTGGAAACACAATGACTGCGGCTCGCATCAGCCAACCTTGCCCGTAGGCTTTAGGTCGACGGCATAACTTTCGATCACCGGATTGACGAGCAGTGCCTTGCAGATAGCGTCCACCTGCGCGCGCGCATCTTTGTTGTTGGTCGCGTCGAGGTTGAGTTCAATGCACTTGCCGATCCGCACCGAGCCGATGCCGCTGAAGCCAAGGCCCGCGAGCGCGCCTTCAACCGCCTTGCCCTGCGGATCAAGCACGCCGTTCTTCAGCATTACCGTGACAATCGCCTTCATGTACTCACCGTTTCGCACGTGGGCCGGCTCGTCTATGCCACGGCCTTGATAACTGGGGTTTCAAGCGTCACAGGCGTCTGCTCGGCACGCTCGATGAAGCGGCTGATCAGCGTTTGCGTGGCCTTGTCCATCAGCAGTGGCGCATGGCCCTCGCCGGCGACAGTAGCCGCTTCCAGACGCGGATGCAGCTCATGCATGCGCTTCACGGTGGCCGCACTCAAGATATCGGAATGCTCGCCGCGCAGCACCAGCACGGGGCGCTGCCCCAAGGCTTGGAATTGCGGCCACAACGTTGGCAACTTGCCGCCGGCAGAGGCGCTACCGATCGTGTTGGCCAGCGCTGGGTCATAGCCAACGCCCGGCACGCCCGCCAGATCGTCATAGTGAGCTTCGGCCACTTGCCGCCATTGCGCATCGCTCACTGCCGGGAATTGCGCCCGGTTCAACTGCTTAACCGTTGCCGCCGCCTCGTCCCAGGTCGCCGGCAAGGGCAGCCGGCCGACATAGCCGGCAATGCGCACCATGCCGATAGACTCGATCACCGGGCCGATATCGTTGAGCACTAAAGCTGCGATGGCGCGGGGCCTGAGCACTGCCATCAGCAGCGCGATGATGCCGCCGCGCGACGTGCCGACAATGCTGGCTCCGTAAAGCCCGCTGAGCGCCATGAAATCCAGCACATCATGCGCTTCGACCAGGGGCGAATAGTTAGTCCAATCGGCGTCCCATTGCGAACGGCCACGGCCGCGGTAGTCAAAGGCGAACACCTGCCGCTGTTCTGGTCCGGGCGACGCCAAATAGGCGGCGAGGTGATGAAAGTCTTTGGCGTTGCGCGTTAGCCCCGGCAAACATAGCACCGGTGCGCGGCCAACTACCGGCACGCCATAGCGACGAACGTGCAGGCGCAAGCCGTCCCGGCTGGTGTAGAAGTGGCTTCGAACGGTTGCGTCAAGGGGGCCGTTCCGGCCTCCCTCAATCTCTCTCACCCTGCCGGCCATAGCGCCCTCACGCCGGTGCATTATCAAGGCTTCAAGACTTGCCTGACTTGCACACGCGGGGCAAGCCATCGACCGTCAACCGCTGTGCAAGCGTGACATAATTGGCAGGGTGCACCGCGCGCACTTTGACTAACCAAAGTGACGGCTTCGAACCCGACCTGCACAGGCTCCTAGAGTGTCAGCAGCGGAACGGTCAGCTCTTCTTGCGCTTCGCTTCCACCTTGCGCGGCTTGGCCACGGCCTGCGGCTTGGCAGCAGCCTGCGGTTTTGAGACTGACTGCGGCTTGGACACGGCCGCCAACTTGACCTTTGCCTTGCGCTTGACCGTAGCTACGCGCGTGCTCCTCAGGTTGAGGAACTTGCGGCACGCTGGCAGTGCTTGATTGCAACTGCCGGCAAAGCCACGCATCGTCGCGCCTTCGAGGCCAAGCGGGCGGCTGTCGCCGCGCTTATCGCCGGCTACCAGTACCGGCCTGACCGGTGTGCGATTGCCATTCCGAACACTCGCTGCGAGCTGGGAACCGGGACGGCTGGAAACGGTAGCGGCCGGCGTTTCGGACTGACGGCGCTGGGCGACAGCGATCTGTGATGACACAAAGCTCATCAACCGGCGCGACGGCCGCCACGAACCTGCCTTAGCCAGTGACACGGGTGCGCGGTTGCGGGCCCGCGCAACAATTGCCGGCACGGCGTAGGATGGCAACGGCAGGGCCGCAACCCGGGCCGCTTCGACCTCACCACCGCCAGCCATCCACATGCCGCAGCGATAGCCTAGCGGGCCACCGCCCGTACTGCTGGGATTGCCAGGCTCGAAGCTATAACGACGGTTGCAGACGCCAACCTGCGGCGGCACGCGCGATGCCTCGAACAAATCGTAGCCAATCTTCAAATTGCGCCAATAGTCCTCCCATTCTTGGCCCTTGCGCGCCTCCAGCGCTGCGTTGGTCATTGGGAACGGGAACACGTGCACGCCAAACGAGCGCTGTCCGCCCGCCATGGCACGCGTTGCCAGTGCAAACAACTCATCAATCACGGGATTCGTCATGGCGAAGCAACCAACGGTTGAGCAGGCACCGTGGATCAGGATCGCCGAGCCAGAACGGCCCTGCACTGTATCGAGCAGGTTGGGATAGTTCAGGTCAAACGCCCGGTGATAGCGGCCGCGCCAGCGCAATTGGTTCTCGCCGACGGAATAGAAACCTTCAGGGCTCTGGCGGTCGCCTTCGACCAGCTTGGGGCCAAACGTGCCGTCCCAGGCGCAAATCGGGTAGCTGGCAAACAAAGCAAAGCGCTCACCCTTCTGCATCCAGACTTCCAAGGTCGAGCTGTCTTTGAAAGCACGCAGGAAAATTGCCGCGTTCGGCGAGAAACCGCCAATGGCAATCCGCTCGTCAAGGCGGTTCAGATCAGGTGTGCCAGGCAAAGGTAGTTGTCCGCGGGCGGCGCGCCGCTGACGCTCGATCCGGTCAATGCCGGCGTCACCCTTGAGTTCGATACTCACAGCCGCTGCCGGCCGCAAGTCCAAGCCCAGCACGTGACCAGACGGAAGCTCGGACAGTAGCCCGAGCGTCATTCCAGCAAAGGCCACTGTCACAGCGGCCAGACGCAACCCAAGATACATGGTTCCCCCGGCGAGAAGTGGTGCAGCCATTCTCCCGTTACGTCGACGATGTTTCATCCCGAGCCGCGCGCCATCAGGCCCCATGCTAATGCCTTAGCATTTGCACTCTACACAGCCAAACCGTTTTCACGATACCGATCAATTGTGTGCGGCAAAAGCGGCCGGACAGCCCGTGGTTAACTCGGTGCTCCCGTCGCTGCCGGGCCGGCCTGCCGTGAACGCGTAGCGTTTGTCGCAAATCGAGGCGACCGGCGGCACGCGAGAAGACTCGAACAGAGCATAACCGGCTTGTAGATCACGCCAATTCGCCAGCCACTCACTGTCAGCATAACGGGTGAGGTTGGCTTCGGTCATGCGGAACGGATAAATCTGCACCTGGAAGCGCGGCTGGCTAGTGTCGAGCGCTGCGGTGACCAGCTTCCAGATCTCGGCGACGGCCTCATTGGTAACGGCGACGCAGCCAACCGAACCACAGCCGCCATGCACCATGATGGCACTGCCGGTGCGGCCGTGCAGCCGGTCAAGCTTGTTGGGATAGCCTACATTGAACGATCGGAACCAGCGGCTGTTGGGGTTCAATTGGCTCTTGCCAACCGTGTAGAAACCTTCCGGTACCTGCTGGTCGCCTTGCGCGCGCTTGCTGCCGAGTTCGCCCGCCCACTTGCAAATTGGATACGTTGCAAACAGCCGGAAAGAATTACCCCGCTTCAACCAGACTTCCAAATCGGATTCGCGCTTGAATACGCGCACCAGCACGGCATCGCCGGCAGCGAAACCGCCAGCTTTCAAGCGGGCATCGAGCTGGCGCAAATCAGGAGTGCCAGGCAGCGGCAGACCCCAGCGATGCAAGGCGCGGTAAGTGCCCCGTTCCAAGTCAGTCGCCCATTGATCGAGCGTTGAGGACAATCCGGGCGATGCTGTTATCAGCGCTGCTGCAGCAAAAACCCCGCCGAACGTCATCGCCACAGCGCGCAACCGCCATACCTTGAGCGGCGCCAGCGCTATGCCTAAACCCATGAAGCGACGCGCCATGGACCCGTAGCTCCCAGCTAAAGAGGCGTCGTGAGCCTCGCTGCATCTCAATTTTTGTTAGACCAACGCTGCAACCTGATCGTGCCCGTTAGTTTCCAGAGAACCCGAGTGCGTTGGAAATCGTCCAATCCGCGACGGCTGGTGCCGGCCCCGATTGTGCCAATGCCGTTTCAGCAGCGAGATTGCGGGTCTTCTTGCCTGGCGCCATGATGCGTTTAGCGACTTGTGTGGGCGCACCGGGTTGCAGTGCTTCAACGAACAGCTCGGGCTTGCGCCGTGAAAACGCCGGGCATGGACCCGCAGGATCGACCGCAGAGTTCTCGTCGTTGAACGCGGCGTTGACGATGTAGCTCTTGTTACAAATCGCGACTGGCGGCACCTCGCGGCTCAACTCGAAGGAATCATAGCCTTCTTTCATAGTCTTCCAAAAGCCAGTCCACGGCGACTGCTTGTGCCGCTCCATGTTCTGCTCGGTCATCCGGAACGGAAAAGCGTGCACGGCGAATTGTTGCTGGCCGCCGCTCAAGGCTTCGCGCGCTAAGCCATAGATCTCCTCGACCAGCGCATCGGTCATGGCGTAGCAGCCGACTGACTTACAATTGCCATGGACCATCAACGCGCTGCCGGTGCGGCCGAGTGCTTTGTCATAGGCGTTCGGGAAACCAAGATTGAACGCCAGATAGAATTGCGAGTTCGGGTTCAATTGGTTGTTGGCGACCCAGTAATAACCCTCTGGCGATTGCTTATCGCCTTCCACCTGCTTGGGGCCTAGCTCGCCTGACCATGTGCAGATTGGGTATGTCTTGAAATGATAGAAGCGACCGTCATCGCGCGCCTTCCAGACTTCCAGTTCGGATTCTTCCTTGAAGATGCGGACGAAGATTGGCGCCTGCGGCTGCATGCCCTTGCTGCCGAGCAAATGCATGGCCTGCTTTGACAACGGCTTGGCGCCCGCAGAGATAATCCCGCCCTCAGTCTGGCCGCACGCCGCGAGCATCGCTGGCATGGCCGCGATTGCAAGAAACGCCATCAGACGCGTAGCCATGCCGCACTCCCACCCACGCACCACAAGACGCGTAGCAAATCCGGTTGCGGTTAACAGAGTGTGAAGAAAGCGCGCCACGATGCGTTAGGTTTCCGTCTGCAAGGGTCACTTCAGTCCAGTCAGCCACCAACTTTAGCGCCAAAAACGGCAAGGTCTAGGCGGAGCCTTGTGGCTGATTTGCCACTGGCAGCCAAGCTACGCGGGCAGCCTAGAGTGTGCGCCCCATGTCCATGAATTTCTGCGCGCGCATGCGGCGGATTTCTGCGGGTGCGAACGCCGACAGCGCGCTGATCGATTCGGCAATGGCGTCGCCAGTGCGGCGCATCGCCTCGGGCCGGTCACGATGTGCACCGCCGGTTGGTTCCGGGATGATCTTGTCGATGATCTTCAGGCGCTCAAGGTCCTGCGCTGTGATCTTCATGTTATTGGCGGCATCGATGTTCTTGGCGGCGTCGCGCCACAAGATGGAAGCGGCGGCCTCGGGCGAGGCGACCGTGTAGATCGAGTGCTCCAGCATCAGCACCTTGTTGGCCGTCGCGATGGCGACTGCGCCGCCTGAGCCGCCCTCACCAATGATGACGGTGACCAGCGGCACGCCCAGCGACAGGCAGCGATCCGTGGAACGGGCGATCGCTTCGGCTTGGCCACGCTCTTCCGCTTCGATGCCGGGATAGGCGCCGGCCGTATCGACCAGCGTGATCACCGGCAGCGAGAACTTGTCGGCGAGGTCCATCAACCGGATCGCCTTGCGGTAGCCTTCCGGCTTCGCCATGCCGAAATTGTGCCTGACCCGGCTCTCGGTGTCATTGCCCTTCTCGTGCCCCATGATCAGCACCGGTTGCCCGCGGAACCAGCCCGGCCCACCGATGATCGCTAGGTCCTCGGCGAAGTGCCGGTCACCGGCCAGCGGCTCGAAATCGGTGATCAGCGCCGCTACATAATCGCGGAAATGCGGCCGCTCGGGGTGCCGGGCCACCGCAGTCTTTTCCCACGGTGTCAACTTGGCGTAGGTCTCCTCCAGCGCGATGCGCGCTTTCTGTTCAAGCTTGGTGATCTCATCAGTGATGGACACGCCATTCTTGGCTTGGGTCAGCGACCGCAACTCGGCGATCTTGCTCTCCAAGGCCGCCACCGGCGTCTCGAACGGTAGATAGGTACGCATCGCGATTTTGTCAGCCTCAACGATAAAAGTGGGACGCGCGGCCCGTCAAATGATCAACGCCCGCACCGGCGCCGAGCCTTGAAGGCGAATTCGCCAACTTGAACCCGTGGCTCTGCCATGAGTCAAGCTGCCAAGGTCAAATGGTGAACAGCCGGAGTTCGGCTCTAAACTTCCACCTCGCGCCCATCCGCCAAGCGAAACTGCGCCAACACGCGATCATCGCCTGGTCTGGCAGGCACGACCGTTACGAACCGGTCCGCACAAATCGCCGCAAGTGCGGGCACCAAGCCTGCTGGATCAGCCGTGTGTAGGGTCAGTCCCAGAAGCGCCAATCCACTGTCAGTCATGCGCGTCGAAACGTGCGGACCAGCCGGCCATTGAATGGCGGTTGGCATCAGCCCCTCAGCGGGCAGGCTGCCATCATCACAAATGGTGATGTCCCAGCTCAGTCCAGGCCGCGCCATCGGCCAGATAGGGCCCAGTTCGATCGGCGAGGCGGCGGCTGTCGCTGCCAGATTATCCGTCCGCACCACCCAGGTGATCAATCGCGGCCCCTCGCGTGCCAGCCGCTGCATTAATCCGGGTTCATCCAGCCCGAACCAACGCGGCCGCGCCGGCGGGCCTGCATCGGGGTCAATCGCAATGATTTCCAGATAGATATCGGCCGCGCCAAGCGCCGAGCCGTCCAGCCGCGCCACCGCGTTGTGCGTGTTCATGACAGCATGCTTGCCGCCAAACGGGATGCTGGAGCCCAGGACGGAGCGTGCCCAGGCGATGCCGTCGGGCAAAGTGGCTGCGGCAATCACGAGGTGGTCGAGGTAGAGGGTGTGGGACATGATCTCGACAGTTTAGGTGACCGTCTTATCCCCGATCTCAGAAATCCACACCGGAGACGGCCAGGTTTTCCGAGTTCGGCATGCTGGCCCGGTCGACTTGCGGCCGGAGCCCGCGCTAGGCCAGCGCTAGGCCAGTGCTAGGCCAACGCTAGGGTTGACGCGTCACAAACGAGTGCGGACTGGTACTACTTCCTGCGGTGCTTTGGGCACTTCGAACAATAAGCGCTGCGAATTCTTCGGCAAACTGGGATGCGACTGTGTAGGGTTCGAAAGGCCAACTTCAGGCCGTATCGCAGCGCCACGAGCCGCAGCGCCAGCCCCTGGTGCGATACGGCGAGGACACCTTTCGCACTCTACGACGCTGCACAAGCGCACTCGAAGTGCTTCACTTGTTGTGCCGACTGTCCTTAGCATAACCACCGGAGAGTGTTGGAGTGCTGCCAATTCAAGCCGTACTTGGGTACTCATTCAAAACCTGAC
>JANNSA010000448.1:0-3227 GCA_031402115.1 Hyphomicrobiaceae bacterium
ATAAAATATCCCTTCGGCATTGCGCGGTTCCTCCTGTTGGTCTCTGCAAGGTCGTTGTGATGCCTCGACGTTCAATCTCACCACCCCGGATCCCGGATCGAGTTTTGGTGGTTGCGGAAGACGCGGAGCGACTGGCCGATATCATTGCACGCAGCGCCAACGTCGCAACCAACATTATCCCGCATTGAATGCCGGCGCATGCACTCGCGGGTGGGGAAGAGGTCAGGCGGCAACCAGCGGCTCGATGCCAGCAACCGGGATGCCGGTTGGCCCAGGCCGTCGTTTCGACATCAGTCGACGGGCGTCCTCGTTCCGGCCTGTCGCCAGATACGCCTTCAGCAGCGTGAACTCGACAAGGTCGAGCTGCGCCCGGCTGCCGGCCATGCGCACCCGCTCGTCGACCATCGATTCCAGCGCGGTGATGGCCGCTGCATAATCACCACGCTCGAAAGCTGCAAAGCCGCGTGCAGCGGCTGGAACGGTCGCGCCGGACGGATAGCGGCCAGCCGCGATCAGGGTCTCGATTTGGTGATTGCGCGGCTCGACATCGTCGCCATGAACCGCGTCGGTCAGTGCCACATGCCAGTCGATGAAGTTGAAGCCGGGACTGGGGAACGTTGCGTGGGCGAAATCGTACACCTTCTGCCAGCGCGCTGCGTCGCGCGGATGCCCCGCCAGTTCCGCCCGCCAAAGGAAGGCCGGCGCATCCAGCATCTTGACGAACAGCGGAGCGCGATAATCGTCCGCGCCGAAGGCCGTGTCGAACAGGCGCAGCCCTTCCTCAAGGTTGCCCTGTTCCAGAAGCACCAACGCCAAATGCCAATGCAGGTGACCATACAAAGTGGCGCCGCGCGGAAGCTCGGTCTCGGCAATCCATGATCGGATGAATGCAGTCGCAGCCGTCGTATCGTTGACTTCGTAAAGATAATGCGCCCAGGCATGCGCGGCGCCGCCATTCCGTGGCCGATCTGCCAGCGAGCGCTCGATCAGAGGTCGCGCCTGGTCCCGTAACCCCAGCTCAGACAATGCCATTCCGTAATGGCCGTTGAACCACCAATCATTGCCGTACTGCGGAGCCAGGGCTGCTAGGAAATCCAACTGATCGCGCTCTCGATCCGCTCGGCCCGAAATACCGATCAGGCCTGCGATGTTGGTTCCCGTCGCCGCCACAAGCGCATCCGTCGGCCAGCGAGCAACGTGGCGCCGCACATGGGCCAGCGCATCCGAAGGCGAATTCAGCATGAGGTTGAACACTTCGACGTGGCTGGCGTCGCGCTCGGGCACGTCGTGATGCGCCTTCGCTGTGGCGATGGCGGCCCGGGCTCCGGCCATGTCGCTCGCCAATTGCAGCGCGCGGGCGCGACCGGCATGTGCCAGCGGGAAGTCGGGATCAGCGGCCAGCGCGCGATCGAACACTGCGACCCCACCGTCCCATTGGGAAAGGATCAGGTCGCTGCCCTCGATCTAGGCGTCCCGCGCGGCGGCGGACGTGGTGGTCAAACGATTGCCGTAACGGTCGGTCAGCATGGCTTTCCTCTTGGCTCTGGTCGGCAATGATGTTGGGCCGCAAATCTTGAGCTGAAATGCGCCTAATGCCTTCCCTGCGGGAATACGGATCGCGCAGGGAAAGCCCGGCGTTGATGTCGTTCACTGGTCCTGACTGACGTGAGCCTCTTGGTTGGACAGCTATCAAGCCCACCGTGGCATGATCGCGATCTCACGTCTATCGCATCGTCGCCCCTCGAACGTCGCGCAGATCGGCAGCTTGCGGATGAGGCGTGTGAAGATTCAATTGGCCGCCGAAATACATGTGCCCTGTTTGGTGCCCATGCTACCAGTGACACTGGTGCAGTCATATTGATCGCACCGCATTTGAACCACGGAGGTCGTCATGTACGGCGTGCTGCGTTCATACTCAGGCGATGGAGCAAACAAGCTCGCCGCCCTTCTCGAAGAGCGAAAAACCGAAGTCGAGGCCCTCCTGCGCGGCGTACCGGGCCTCATGTCGTGGGGCCTCATGCGCACCCCGGACGGTTGCACAACTTTCACATTGTGCAAGGACAAGGCGGGTGCCGATCAAAGCGTCACCGTTGCCCGCGAGTGGATCGGGAAGAACGCTACCGGCATCAACGCCGCGGCGCCCGTGATCACGGAAGGGCCGGTGAGCATGCGGATTACCGCCTGATCGTCGGCGACGAGCGCCTTCGAAACCTTGCCAAATTCGCGGGCGCCGTCGCCAAGCACACTGCTCCGTCATTGATGTTCTGGATATCGGTCAGGCCGGGCCCAGTTGACCGCCGTCTCCGTCGGGCCCTTGCCCTATTTACCCATAGACGGCAAGCGATACCGCTTTGCCAACAGGACCGGCCATGCGCATTGCCTTCACGATGGATGATCTCCCGGTCTATCCGCACTTGGGCTTGCCGGAGAGCTACACTCCAGCCTCGGTTGCCGAGAGCATCATCGAAGGCCTGGGCCGCTACAAAGTCTGCGGCGTGTATGCGTTCGCCAACTCCTGGCCGCTCGATGTCGATCCGCAGACCGAGAATATATTCGACACGTGGACCTCTGCAGGTCACTTTGTTGGCAATCACACACATAGCCATCCACTGCTGAACGACGTCAGCGGCGACGCATTCATAGCCGATATCACAATAGCCGATGAGCTCTTGAAGCCGTGACTCGATCGCGCCCCGCAGAAGCTCTTTCGGCATCCCCTCAACCTGTGGGGCAACACCGAGGCAAAGCGCTCGACCGTCAATGCCCACATCGCCCAGCTCGCCTATGCCCCGGCGGACGTCACGAGCTTCTTCTTCGAGTGGGAGTGGGACCGTGCCTGGCGTTGGCTCCGGCAGACGGGGAAAACGGAAGAAGCAGAGGCCCTCAAAGCAGAGTTCGTCGACTTCTGCATCGCGCAACTTGCCTACGATCAGAAATGCTGCCGGGAATTCTTCGGCCACGACGTCACTGGCATTGCTCTGGGCCACTTCGTGGCGTTCCTGGCAGAGACGATCGATCCTCTGACGGCGCGAATACGCCGAGAAGGGTTCGAGATCGTGCCGCTGGCGGATGCACTCGCCGACCCTGCTTACGATCGCGTTGGCTCGGGGGTCACGGCCAGTTTTCAAGTCTATCAGCAAAAACTGGCAGCCTGGGCAGGCCAGGAGGTGGCGGCGGTCGCGCCCACCTGCACGGAGTTGATGAAGCGCGTGTTTGCACTCGCCGAG
>JANNSA010000449.1:0-4010 GCA_031402115.1 Hyphomicrobiaceae bacterium
CGCCCCTACACTATCGGCGTCTTGCCCATAATGAGAACTGTCGATCATGATGCCTGCTGTCGCACGTCGGTCGCGAGTTGACTGAGGGGAAGGAGGCGGGTGGCGATGCGGTCGCGAACGCTCTCGTCGTGGAAGATGCCGATGATGGTAGTACCCTTGGCGCGGGCGTCGTTGATGAGGTCGACCACGACGTCCCGGTTGCCGGCGTCGAGCGAGGCGGTCGGCTCATCGACCAGCAGCACCGGCGCCGGATCGACCAGCGAGCGGGCGATGTTGACGCGCTGCTGCTCGCCACCGGAAAACGTCGCGGGAGCCAACTGCCACAGCCGCTCCGGGATATTGAGGCGCGCCAGAATCGCTTGCGCCCGCCGGGTTGCGTCCTTCGGATCGGCGCCGCGCAGCAGCATCGGCTCTTCCACCAGCCTGAGCGTCGGCACCCGCGGGATCGCCCGCAGGAACTGACTGACCCAGCCCAGCGTTGTTCGCCTCACCTCGATCAGCTGGCGCGGCTGGCAACCGGCAATATCGATCATGCTGCCGCGATGACGAATGGCGATGCTGCCGCCGCTCGGCCGGTAGTTGCCATAGAGCAAGCGCAGCAACGTCGACTTACCGGCGCCCGACGGCCCGAGCAAGACCACCGCCTCGCCCGCCTGGACATCGAACGACACACCGGCAAGCACGTCAATCGCCGTGCCCCCCTGGTTGTGGAGCACGAAGCGCTTGCTGAGGTCTCGAGCTGAAATGACTGGGCTAATCATCAGGCACGGTTTCTGCAGAGTGAGTGTGACAGGCCAATGACGGGCCACCGGTGCTAAGCTGAGCAGTCTTCACGCCGCCAGCACTGAGCTGGTCAGGAGCTGCGTGTAGGGATGTTGCGGATCGTCGAGCACCTGATCGGTCAGGCCCTCCTCGACCACCTCGCCATCCTTCATCACCATGATGCGGTCGGTCAGGAGACGGGCGACGGCGAGATCATGAGTGACGATAACGGCGGCGAGGTTGAGGTCGCGGACCAGCGCCCGCAGCAAGTCGAGGAGACGGGCCTGCACCGACACGTCGAGGCCGCCCGTCGGCTCGTCCATATAGACGAGGCGCGGCTTGGACACCAGCACGCGGGCGATCTGCAGCCGCTGGCGCATGCCGCCGGAAAAGTTCCAGGGGCTGTCATCGATACGTCCGGCTTCGATCTCCACTCGCTTCAGCCAGTCGCTCGCCGTCTCGCGGATGCGGCCGTAATGGCGGTCACCGATCGCCATCAGCCTCTCGCCGACATTGGCGCCGGCGGACACCCCCATCCGCAACCCTTCGCGCGAGTCCTGGTGCACAAAACCCCAGTCGGTGCGCATCAGCAGGCGCCGCTCGGCCTCGCTCATCAGCCCGAGTGGCCGCACGACCCCATCGCGCATGCGATAAGCGACGGTGCCGGAGGTGGGCGCGACCTGCATCGACAGGCAGCGCAGCAGTGTCGTCTTGCCGGAGCCGGACTCGCCGACAATCGCCAGCGCTTCACCTGGCCACAGGTCAAAACTGACGTCACGGCAGGCGGTGCGGTCGCCAAAGAACTTGCTGAGGCTGCTGGCCGTCAGCAGCGGCTGGTCGTCAGCCGTCAACGTCGTGGCGGACATCATCGCCCTCCCTCACCGAGTTTGACGGCCTCGCCGGTGCCGGCATGCCCCTCGGCCTGCCGCCGCGAGCAGAAGTCGGTGTCGGAGCACACGAACAGGCGCGAGCCCTGATCGTCGACGATCACCTCGTCGAGGTAGCTGGTCGAAGAACCACACTGGGCACAATCATGATCCCAGGTCGGCAGCGTGAACGGATGATCCTCGAAATCGAGGTTCTTCACTTCGGTGTACGGCGGAATGGCGTAGATGCGCTGCTCACGGCCGGCGCCGAACACCTGCAGCGCCGCGCAATCCCCGAGCTTTGGGTTGTCGAACTTGGGGATTGGCGAGGGATCGAACACGTAGCGGCGATTGACCAGGGCCGGATAGTCATAGCTCGTTGCGATATGGCCGTAGCGGGCGATGTCCTCGTAGAGCTTGACGTGCATGACGCCATACTCAGCCAGCGCATGCATCGTGCGCGTCTCAGTTTCGCGCGGCTCGAGAAAGCGCAGCGGTTCGGGGATCGGCACCTGATAGACGAGGATCTGGTGCTCGCCGAGCGGTTCTTCCGGGATGCGGTGGCGGGTCTGGATGATCGTCGCGGCGCTAGTTTCCGTCGTCGTCGCAACACCGGCGGTAGCGACAAAGAACTTGCGGATCGACACGGCGTTAGTGGTGTCGTCGGCGCCCTGGTCGATCACCTTTAAGGTGTCGCCGGGCGTCAGCAGCGCAGCGGTCAGCTGCACGCCGCCAGTGCCCCAGCCATAGGGCATCGGCATCTCCCGGCTGGAGAACGGCACCTGATAGCCGGGGACCGCCACGGCCTTGAGCAGCGCCCGGCGGATCATCCGCTTGGTCTGCTCGTTGAGGTACGCGAAGTTCATGGTGCCGCCGGCCGCCGCGCCCGGGGTTACGCTTTCGGTTGCCGCAGTCATCCGGTTGCCTCTCCGTTGGCCGCAGCCGCCAGCCTCGCCGCCTGCCGCTCCGCATGCTCCCGGCGCAGCTGCCGGATCAGCACCAGCTCCGACTGGAAATCAACGTAGTGCGGCAGCTTCAGGTGTTCGACAAAGCCGGTCGCCTGCACGTTGTCAGCGTGCGACAGCACGAACTCTTCGTCCTGGGCTGGAGCCACCCGTTCCTCGCCCAGTTCATCGGCGCGCAACGCCCGGTCGACCAGCGCCATCGACATCGCCTTGCGCTCCGACTGGCCGAACACCAAGCCGTAGCCACGCGTGAACTGTGGTGCGATCTCCGCTGAACCGTGAAACTGGTTGATCGTCTCGAACTCGGTGACGGTGATGACGCCGATCTCGATGGCAAAGCCCAGCTCCTCGGGCACGAACTCAACCGCCACATCGCCAATGCGGATCTCGCCAGCAAACGGGTGGTTGCGGCCGTAGCCACGTTGCGTCGAGTAGGCGAGCGCCAGCAGGAAGCCCTCGTCGCCCCGGGCCAATGCCTGCAGGCGGGTGTCGCGATCCGCCGGGAACTCGAGCGGCTCGCGGGTGATGTCGTTAGGCGGCCGGTCAACCGTGTCAGCGCCTCGACGCGACGGCTCAATCAGCCCTTCGGCGCCAACCAGATCGAGCACGCGCGGCATCGCGTCGTCGCCAGGTGGCTGCGATGGTCGCGGGGGCGTGTTCCCGTCTTCGTTCAACGAAAAGTCCAACAGCCGGTGCGTGTAATCGAAGGTAGGCCCGAGCACCTGGCCACCGGGGATGTCCTTGAAGGCCGCCGACACCCGCCGGATTACCGCCATCGCGCTGGTGTTGACCGGCTCCGAATAGCCGAACCGGGGAAGGGTGGTGCGTGCAGCGCGGATAAGAAAGATCGCCTCGATCATGTCGCCGCGTGACTGCTTGATGGCCAGCGCCGCCAGGTCGCGATCGTAGAGCGAGCCCTCGGCCATCACCCGCGCGGTGGCGAGCGCCAGCTGTTCACGGATCTGCGCGACGCTGATCTCCGGCACCTCAGGATTGCCGCGACGCTCCGCCGCCAACAGCTGGTGGGCATTCTCGATGGCCTTCTCGCCACCTTTGACTGCGACGTACATCAGCGTGCTCCTGTCTCGGCGATGAGCGTCGAACGAGGAATGCCGATCACCGCGTGGGGGCTGACGATCAGCACGTCGAGCCCCAACGGATAGAGCAGCCGGTTGCGGCGCAGCATATCCACCACTGCGGCCGGCGCGCCGCTTACGCAGTCCAGCGACTTCGACGCAATGCCGGGGCCAGTCAGCGCCAGCACCGGACCATCGAACCGATCAACCTGCATTATGAGTGTCGCCGAGCGGTCTGGATACTCCGCAGTGCCAATCGGCAACTGCTGCAGGAACGCGAGATCGGAGCTCGCAGTAGCAACAGCGAACACCGCCGCCGCTGGGTCGCTGATCACACCAGC
>JANNSA010000450.1:0-2256 GCA_031402115.1 Hyphomicrobiaceae bacterium
CGTGCGCGCCAGCCTCTGGCGCGATACGGCGAAGGCGCCTTTCGCACCTTACGCTACCGCAAACTGAGTTGCGAACGCGTCGGGTGCGAAAGGCCTTCTTCAGGCCGTATCGCACCACGAACGGCCGTCAGCGCCAGCCTCTGGTGCGATACGGCGAAGACGCCTTTCGCACCCTACGGTGCCGCAAACTGAGTTGCGACTGTGTAGGGTGCGAAAGGCGTTCTTCAGGCCGTATCGCACCGAAACGGCCGTGCGCGCCAGCCTCTGGTGCGATACGGCGAAGGCGCCTTTCGCACCCTACGACGCCGTATGATCGCACGCGAAGTGGTTCACGCGGTGTTCTGACTGTCCTTGGCGCGCATAGGGATTGGCACAGCGGTCCATTGATAGCGATCTTGTGTGAGTTTATCGTTTGACGATAAACCAGGATAAACTCGCTATCACTCAACATTGGCATCGCAGCAGCTATGGCAGCTTGCTGAAAACCAGCGTCTTACAGAACACCGACAGCCAACAACCCTTCATCTGCAGTTGCGCGCTCGACAGCAGCGTGACAGTGCCCTTGTAGGTATTGCCGTCTTGCGTGTTGTACAGCTGGCCCTTCCAACTCGCTTCACCCGCTGTCTTGGCGTGATCGAGAATGACCAGGCCGTCGATGGGCTGCGCGCGCATCGCCTCAACCGGGTTCTTCGTGTCGGTCAAGCCCGGAGCCGAGGCTTGTGCGACGCGGACGCATAAATCGCCGTCGCAATCGTAGACCTCCAGGATCGCGCCGTTTTCTGGATGCAGCCATTTGCCGGCCGCATCAGCACTGGCAGCCAGCGCCGGTGGTCCGGCCATGCCGCTCGCCGCGATCAACGCCACTGCAGTTCCAATCCAAGCACGCCGCCCGCGCATGTGCCAATCTCCCCAGCCAGCCACACAAACTCGGTAAACTGCCAATTGGGCTCGCGCAAGGCGCTAACGTGGTGGCGCTGCGATGGCGCCCTTATCTTCCAGCTTGACGGCGGCGGCGCTGTCTGCGATCGGCTGGAACACACGACGTGGTCATTTGAGCCGGCCGGCTTGCAGCCACGCTAAATAAATCGCTAAAGGGCCGATGCGGACGGGTGAACCAAGGCCATCGCGGTCACGGGCGGCCGGCCAGGAGCATCAGCCCTGGGCCGGTTTTTTTGTGTCCTGGGCACTGAGCTTGCGCTGGACCGGGGAGAGCGCCGATGACCGTGCATGAGGATGAAATCTACGCCCCCGAAACGCTGCTGGTGCATGGCGGTACTGAACGCTCGTCGTTCGGCGAGACGTCGGAAGCGCTGTTTCTAACGCAGGGCTATGTTTACGCTTCCGCCGAGGAAGCCGAGGCGCGTTTCACCAATGTCAGCCCCGGCTATCAATACAGCCGTTTCGGCAACCCGACCGTCAGCATGTTCGAGGAGCGGGTCCGGCTGCTGGAAGGCGCCGAAGCGGCGCGTGCTACGGCGACGGGCATGGCGGCGGTAACGGCGTCGCTCCTGTGTTTCCTGCGGGCTGGCGATCACGTTGTCTCAGCGCGCGCGCTGTTTGGATCGTGCCGCTACATCGTCGAGGATCTGTGCCCGCGCTTTGGCATCGCTTCGACCTTGGTCGATGGCCGTGATCTCAACGCTTGGGCCGGCGCCGTGCGTCCCAACACCCGCGCCTTGTTCCTGGAAACGCCGACCAATCCAACGCTGGAACTGGTCGACATCCAGGCCGTCGCCGAGATCGCGCACAAGGCCGGCGCCCGCCTGATCGTCGACAACGTGTTTGCCACGCCGCTATTGCAGAAGCCGCTACAACTTGGTGCTGATGTGGTTATTTATTCAGCGACCAAGCACATTGATGGACAGGGCCGCTGCCTTGGCGGCGTCGTGCTCGGCTCCAAGGACTATCTCGACAAGTACCTGCAGGTGTTCCTGCGCCAGACCGGGCCAACGCTCAGTCCGTTCAATGCTTGGGTGCTGTTGAAGGGTCTGGAGACGTTGTCGGTACGGGTGGCGCGGCAGACCGAAACGGCAACGACCGTCGCGACGGCGCTCGCCGGGCACAAGAAAATCGGCCGGCTGATCTATCCCGGCCGCCCGGATCATCCGCAAGCGGCGGTCGTGCGCAAGCAGATGCGCGCCGGCTCCACGCTGGTCGCCTTCGAGATCAAGGGCGATCAGAAAGCGGCGTTCCGCTTTCTCAATGCGTTGCAGCTCACCCGCATCACCAACAATCTCGGCGATGCCAAGAGCCTGG
>JANNSA010000451.1:0-5288 GCA_031402115.1 Hyphomicrobiaceae bacterium
AGAACGTATGAAAATAACCAACAGAACCAATTAGTTGGTGATCCAGAACGATGGCAAAGCGACGCTCGCTCTTGCGCCGCACCAGCCAGTCAGCGATGTTTTCGGACGTGGCAGGATGCGGCATATCGCTGAGCATGCGCGCGACGCGGAACTGCCCGGCCAGCGCCATGACAGCTGCCAAATCAGTGCCGGCCAGGGTGCGCAAGATCAGGCGCTCGGTGATTAAGTCCTGCATGATGGAGCCGGACAGGGGGTGTTCGCGGCGCTCACTATGGCATCGCCGATGGCCATTGACCACGGGTCCTGATCATGCACCCACTGGCAATCCGGGAACGTATCCTGCTGCCTCCCCCCTAACGTTGTAGCAAGAGTTCTGGACGATGAACACGAGCAGCGAAAAGCGCGCGAGCGACACCAGCGCGACCTTCGGTTTTGAGGACGTGGCGCCGGCAGAGCGGCAGGGCCGGGTCAATGAGGTGTTCGCGCGGGTAGCGGACCGCTATGACCTGATGAACGACCTGATGTCGGGCGGCCTGCACCGGTTGTGGAAGGACGATCTGGTCAGCTGGCTGGCACCGGCCACGACCAGGGCGTATCGCCATCTCGATGTCGCGGGTGGCACCGGCGATGTGGCGTCGCGCGTCGTGCACGTTGCTGGCCCGGCGGCAGCGGCGGTGATCTGCGACATCAGCGAGCCCATGCTGGCCGCCGGCCGTCGCCGTTTCGCCACGGGCGACCTAGCCGGTCGCATCGCATTCGTCGCCGGCAACGCCCAATCCTTGCCATTTCCAGATAAGAGTTTCGACGCCGTAACGATTGCTTTCGGCATCCGCAACGTCACCAAGATTGATATGGCGCTTGCCGAAATGTTCCGCGTGCTCAAATACGGCGGACGCTTCATCTGCCTGGAATTCTCGGAGGTGACGGTGCCAGTGCTGGACCAGATCTACGATGCCTGGTCGTTTCACGCGATCCCGAGGCTTGGGCAATTGGCAGCGGGTGACGCTGAGTCCTATCGCTATCTGGTCGAGAGCATCCGCCGGTTTCCGCGTCAGGACGTGTTCGCTGCAATGCTTGAACAGGCTGGTTTTGAGCGAGTGAGTTACCGGAATTTGACCGGCGGCGTTGCAGCAATGCACTCAGGTTGGCGGTTATGATGAAAAAGTTACAGCCCGCTACCGTCAACATGCTGGCGGTTTCGTGAAGCTAGCCTAGTGTGACGTGGGGCAGATAGTGTGCGGTGGAGTGGGCATTGAGCGGTAGCAGTCGCGACGCGATTATCCAGAACGACGCTGTCATCCGTGGTGAGATCCGCAATGGCCGGCGGGTCGAGATCCACGGTTATGTGGAAGGCGACGTAGCGGCCGAACTGGTCGTCATCCATCCACAAGGGCAGGTATATGGCACAATGAAGGTCGACGCTGCCGATATCGCCGGCACCGCGCAAGGCCGCATGTTCGTACGCAACCTGATGAATATCCGCAGCTCCGGCAAGGTTTCTGGCAACATTCAGTATGGCCAGCTGGCGATGGAGCAGGGCGGCGATCTGACGGCCGAATTGAAGAACGTGCCGCCCTCGATCAGCGGCGACCTGTCGATCAACGTCAAGCGCGGCCGTTCGGCAGCGGTGACGCGACGCGATCTGACAGCGCTGGATCCGGATGATCAGGCGACCGATCTGACCTATTCGGTGATCGACGCGCGCCACGGCTACATTGTGTTGTCAACGGCGCCGAGCCACCCAGTCACGCAATTTACGCAAGCCGACCTGGAACGTGGCTTCGTGTTCTACGTGCACGACGGCGGCGGCGCGGAGCAAGCTGGCTTCGACGTTGTGGTGGCCGATGCCTCGGGTGCGACTTCTGGCGCGCCACGCACGATTGAGGTGCTGGTCGACGGCTGAGCGTGCCGGCGGCGGCTTCCAAACCCTCGCCCCGCGAAGGGCGGAGCGAGGGAAGCTTGTCCCTCACCCCCTTGTCGACTTAAACGAAGCGACAGATCGCGCTTGGGCTTGCGCGGCTTACGCAATCGCGGTGCGACTTGCCTAACACAGGTTGCGTTTGCTACCAGGACAGCTGGATTGGCTGTCAGCCAGCGCTGACAAACTCATTGGCGTTGCGACCAGCCTGTTTGGCGTTGCTGCCAGCCTGTGCTGGCAAACGCGACGGGCGACCCCATATAAGCTGAGGTGGCGGTTTCTAAACCATGTCAGCCGCCACTGTTTGTGGCTGATTGTCCTGCCTGCTATCGCCGACAGCGACCATGGAACGATTGATCACGGTTCTGACGACTGGCCTTGCACTGTTGATTCCGGGGCTCGGCTGATCCCTGGACTATTCTGGATTGAGACGAACCGAACCCATGGTTTTCAAACTCGCGCTGCGCAACTTCATCCATGACCGCATCAGCTTGCTCGTCACGCTGGTCGGCATCGTCTTTTCCGTCGTGCTGATGGCCATCCAGCTTGGGCTGTTCCAGGGCACCGAGAAGGTCATTACCAATCTGATCGACCGGTCGAAGGCCGATATCTGGATCACGCCGATCGGCGCTGAGAGCATTGACGATTCACCCCTGTTGCAAGGGGGCGAACGCTTTGCCGCGCTCGCCGTGCCGGGTGTCGCTTCGGCGCAAGACCTCGCGATCAACTTCGTGCAATGGGAAAAGGAAGACGGTGCCGCGCAAGCTGTGGTCATCGTCGGCACCGATCCTGCCGATGGCGGATTGCAGGCCTGGAACGTCGTCGAGGGCGACGGTAATCACATCAACCGGCCCAACGCCGTGATTGTCGAAAAGACCTATCTCAAGAAGCTCGGCATCAAGAAGGTCGGCGATACGGCGCAGATCAATGGCCAGAAGGTCACGGTGGTGGCGATCACCGACCGCATCCGTTCGTTCACGACCTTGCCATACATCTTCACGACGTTAGATCGCGGGCGCGACCTGATCGGTGCGCGGCCCAATCAAAGCGGTTTCGTCAGTGTGCAAGTCAAGCCTGGCGCCAATGTTGAAACGGTGCGCAAGGCAATCAAGGCGGGCCTGCGCAATGCCGACGTGCTGACCAATGCCGAATTTGTCGACCGCAGCATTGAACACTGGCTGTTCGCGACCGGTGCCGGTGCCGCGCTGATCGCTGGCGCCGTGCTCGGGCTGATCGTCGGCATCGTCGTGGTGGCGCAGACGCTGTATGCCAGCACCAAGGATCATCTTAATGAGTTCGCGACCTTGCGGGCGCTGGGCGCTTCAGCCAGCTACATCCACAAGGTGATCCTGTTTCAGGCGCTGTTCAGTGCTGTGCTTGGCTTCGGTATCGGTATCCTGCTCAGTCATGTTGTGGTCTGGGCAACCTGGAACACGCATCTCAACATCCTGCTGACGCCAAGGCTGTCCGTCATTCTATTCGGCGTGACCTTGGCGATGTGCATATTCTCGGCGATCTCGGCGATCATCAAGGTGACGCGCATCGATCCGGCGATGGTGTTCACGCGATGACAAAATCAGTGATGCTGGAAGCCAAGGGGATCATCAAGGAGCTGGGCGAGGGCGCGGGTAAGGTGACGGCCGTCAAGGGCGTCGACTTGACCTTGAGCACGGGCGAGTTGACGCTGCTGATGGGCCCATCCGGCTCTGGCAAGACCACGCTTCTGTCCATCATCGGCTGTATCTTGAAACCGACCAGTGGCACGCTGGAACTGGCGGGCACCAAAACTGCGGGCCTTAAGGCTGAAGGCCTAGCGAAGTTGCGGCGCGAGAAGATCGGGTTCATCTTCCAGTCCTACAATCTGTTTCCGACGTTGACCGCCGAAGAAAACGTCCTGCTGGCGCTGGATGTTCGGCGCAAATCCGGCGGCAATTATCGCAAACAAGCCCGTGATTTGCTCGACACCGTCGGACTGACCAAGCGGATGCGGGCTTATCCGCGCAACATGTCTGGCGGCGAGCGCCAACGCGTGGCCATCGCCCGGGCCCTTGTCGGCGGTCCATCCATCATCCTGGCGGATGAGCCAACCGCCGCACTCGACGGCACCAACGGCCAGGCCATCATGGCCTTGCTGGCTGATGTGGCCAAGGACACCAGCCGGTCGGTGTTCGTGGTCACCCATGACTCACGGATCCTTACCTACGCCTCGCGAATTGTAAAAATCGAAGACGGTTGGATTGTTGCTGACCAACGGACCGACAAAACGTCCACACAGCAGAAGGTGCGTGCAAGATGAACAAGACCAATGCACTGATCCTCGCGGCACTCGCCGTGATTATTCCGGGTGCCGTTTCGGGTTCCCAGATTGCCTACCAGTCGTGGATCCTCGGCAAAGTCAGCGTTGAACTTCCAGCGGCCTTGCGTGCTCGCTTCCAGATGCCGACTTTGATCTCCGTCGCCCATGCCGAGACGGAGTGGATCGCCTCGGCGCCAGGCCGCGTCGAGCCGGCCTCTGGCGAGATCAAGATCGCTGCAGGTTACAACAGCCGCATCACCAGCGTGCCGGTGGAGATCAATCAGAAGGTCAGCGCTGGCGACATCCTCGTGCAGCTTGAGGACGATGGCGCGGCGGCACGGTTGCAATCGACCAAGGTTGAAACCCAGAACCGCAAGAAAGACCGCGACGACGATGGCGGTGGCGACGGCGAGTTCCGCACCAAGGAAGATGCACTGGCGGCGGCTGAACTGGAATTCTGGAACGATCGTGACGCGCTTGATCGGGCCGTCGAGCGGACCCGCAAGGGCACGGCGTCAGGCACCGAATTGGATGACGCCCGTAAGGCTTACATCGAAGCCGAGCGGAACCTTGCTGACAAGCGCGATGCGCTGGCGACGCTACAGCAAACCAAGAAGCCGCCGAACCCCAGCCGCTCGGAAACCGCGCTCGCAGCCTCGCGCGCGCAGCGTTCGCAGGCGGCCGCCGCGCTGGAAAAGTCCAAGATCAGGGCGCCAGCCGATGGCACCGTTCTGCAGCTGGAAGCCAAGGTTGGAGAGATGGTGACGCCGTCGCCAGACCAGGTGCTGATTGTCATGGGCGACATGACGTCGTTGCGCGTCCGTGCCGAGCTTGAGGAACGCGATGTTGGCAAGGTCAAGGTCGACCAGCCGGCGATCGTGCGCTCCGACGCCTTCACGGGGCAGGACTTCATCGGCAAGATCACGCGCATTGCCCCAGCCCTGACGGCGCCGAAGCTCGGATCGCGCGGGCCGAATATGCGCACCGACGTTGATGTGCTGGAAGTGTTTGTCGATCTCGACGCCAACTCGCCGCTGGTGCCAGGCATGCGCGTCGACGTGTTCTTCAAGGAAC
>JANNSA010000452.1:0-6656 GCA_031402115.1 Hyphomicrobiaceae bacterium
CCCTGAGCTCCATCAGCATGGCCTTGGGTTCGACCTTGCCATGGCTCGCATCATCATCATGTTGACGTGCGCGAAGGCCATGCTTGAAGCGCCTTGGTCACCTTTCACAGCCATTTTCATGCCAGTGGCTTCTTCGCCAACCGCTAGTTGGCTTGTGGTCAGCGAGAGTGCCGAGACAGCCGCTAGGAGCGCTATTGCCAACCCGCCGACAATCAGGGACTTGTTCATGATTACAAACCTTCCGAGTGATCCTATCCCCTGGGATAGGATAAAGCAATGCCCGGAAGATAGGAGCCGCGATGAAGCAAGTCAACCATTCCGTGATCGTGACGCGGTTAAAGCGCGCCGAAGGGCATTTGCGATCCGTCATTGAGATGTTCGACAAGGAGCGCAAATGCGTCGATCTGGTTCAACAATTGCATGCGGTGGAAGCCGCAGTTGCCAATGCCAAGCGACAGCTGATCCACGATCACATGGAACATTGCCTTGATGATGATGCGAGCCATGGCAAGGTCGAACCCAAGGCCATGCTGATGGAGCTCAGGGCGCTCACCAAGTATTTGTGATGCGCGCCGGCCGTCAGAATACATGCTGGCTGCGGCGACAGCGCGTGACCTGAGCGCCGGCCGGCGCTATGAGAGTGAATGCACCAGAGCCCAACGGATGGACCGATGCCGCTGATCGCTGACGGACACTATGTGGACGATACGTGGGAGCGGGTTGGCGGCGAAGCGCCGTTGCCGCTGGACGGCGATGTGCTGGTCGATTTCGCGCGGTTGAAGGAGCATGGCGCGCCCAATCGTGAGGGTCGGCTCGGTGTCCAGCTTGCCAACAACATGGATATCACGGAACTGACGCCGTGGCTCGACCAGCTCGATCTGGTGGCGCTGGAGTTCCCCAGCTTCAACGATGGCCGGGCCTTCAGCCAGGCCCAAACGTTGCGCCATACGATGGGTTTCAAGGGCGAGATTCGCGCTACCGGCAAGCCGATGGCCGATCAGGGCCCCTTCCTCATTCGGTGCGGTTTTACGTCCTTCGAGGCGTCCGGCCGTCAGCCGCTGGAAGTCTGGCAGCAGGCGATCGCGTCGGTGCAGCGCGTCTATCAGGCCGGCTACGCCCGTGGTGCCGGCGAGCCGCGCAAGTAGAGCGTAAAGCAAGTTGGGCCGTCTTGGTCGCAGCCGGCCATGCACGAGACGCGGTTGGGCAAGAGGATGGGTGCATAGACGCCATCGATACCCGTGCAACGGTCGGGTACGGCCAGGGGCCTAACCCACCCGACACTGACCCGTCCGACTGCACTCACGTGCCCTTCTTGCGGGCCTTGCGGGCGGCATAGCGGGCGTCGCGGGCGCTCTTGCGTTCTTCTTCCAGCCGCGATTGCTCAGCCTTGCGATCTTCGCGATCACGCACCTTGCGCTCTTCGGCCTCAGCAGCGGCCTCCGCCTGCTCGATTTGCTGGCGATGGTCCTCAGCGGCCTGCGTCGCTTTCTTCTCGGCCAGGCGCACCAAGCGCGCGGCTTCTGTCGCCTCGGCTTCCGCCTTGCGGCGGGCTAGCTCGGCTTCATCGAGTTTCGGTGCGGTTTTGAAGCGCTGCAGCAGTTCTTGCTTCTTGGCGGCCGAGTCGCTCAGCCGTTCCTTGAATGATTTGTCTTTGAAGTTGCTCATGGACCGTGGGGTTGGTTGGCAATGATAGGGGCTGGCGCGAGTGCGAGCCGCAGCAGGGAGATAGACGGCTCGCGGCGCTCCGGCAAGGCACAAGACGCCGCTGGCCACAGGAGTTCAGCAACGCGCTGAACGCATGGGTCAAAACAAGCATGTGTCAGGCGGCAATCGCGGACAAGCCTGCGTCCAGTCCGGCGAGGATGGTTTTGACATCCCTGCTGGTGATGATCAGCGGCGGCGACAGGATAATGGTGTTGCCCGATACGCGGATCATGACGTCAGCGGCGTAGGTGGCATCGGCGGCTTTGGACATGGTCGATTTGTCGGCCGGGGTTTTCCGCGTCCGATCGGATACCAGCTCCAGGGCGCCCATCAGGCCAATTCCGCGGGCGTCGCCAACGCTGGCATGCTTCTTGGCGAGGGCCTGCAGTCCGGCTTGCAACTCAATGCCGCGCGCCGCCGCGTTGGCGGCAAGGTCCAACCGCCTCGTCTCTGCCAGCGCTGCCAACGCCGCCGCGCAACCGACGGGATGGCCGGAATAGGTGTAGCCATGGCCGATAGAACCAAAGTTGTCTTTGTTGCTCTCGAACACCTCGGCAACAGCGCCGGAAATCAGCGCGGCGCCCATCGGGAAATAGCCACTGGTGATCGCCTTGGCCAAGCACATCATGTCCGGCTTGACGCCGGTCAGCCGGCAACCCGACCAGGCACCGCTGCGGCCAAAACCAGTCACCACTTCGTCGGCGATCAGCAGCACGCCGTGCTTGTCTCAGATCGTGCGCACCAGCGGCATGAAAGTGGTCGGCGGCACGATAACGCCACCAGCGCCGAGCACCGGTTCCATGATGAAGGCGGCGACCGTATCGGCACCCTGGAATGCGATCTCGTCGTCGATGGCCGCAGCGCACAATTGCGCCAACCGCTCGGGGTTGGTCTCGCTAAAGGGATTGCGGTAAGCGAAGGGTGCGGGCGTATGGAAGCAACCGGGCAGCATCGGCTCGTAATTGCGCCGGAAGTTGGCGTTGCCGTTGACCGAAGCGCCTCCGAAATGCGTGCCGTGATAGCCCTTCTTCAGGGCGATGAATTTGGTGCGGTCGCGCTGGCCCCGGATTTTCCAGTACTGCCGCGCCAGCCGCAGCGCTGTTTCCACCGAGTCCGAGCCGCCCGATGTGAAGAAGGCCCGCGCCATGCCCTCGGGCGCGAACCAGTCCATGAGCTCAGCAGCCAAGGCGATTGCAGGGCCATTGGTGGTGCCACGGAACGACGAGTAGTACGGCAACTCGTCAAGCTGCTCCGCGATCGCCTGCTTAATCGGGTTGCACGAGTAGCCGAGATTGACATTCCACAATCCGCCCACTGCATCGAGCACCGTGTGGCCGTCAATGTCGGTGACGCGCGCGCCATTTCCCTTGGTGATGATGCGTGGCGGCTGCGCCTGCATCTCGGCCGGATGCGCCATCGGCGACCAGAACTGCCTGGCATTGTGTTCCTTCAGAAAGTTGGAATCGTGCATGGCTCAGGTTCCTTGCGGGTTAGCGGCGCCAACCCATCATCCCTACTGCCGCTATCCCGGCCGGCGCCAGGATGACGGCAGTAGGGATAATAGGGGCAGCGATCAGAGTCTGGCGGCTACACATGGGAAACTTCCAGAAGTTTCATTGCCTGGTCAAACCCTGCTGCAGCCGCGCGCACGTCAAAGTGAACGCAACGCATGCCAGCGGCTTTGCCACCTTGCACATTGCGCAACTGATCATCGACGAACACGCAAGCTGCCGCTGGCACGCCAAGGCGCTTCGTGACTTCGGCGTAGGCGCGGCGGTCTGGTTTCAGGATGCGCGTGTAGGTGGCATCCACGATCGTATCGAACAAGGCGAGCAAAGGCAGCCGCGCGCGCAACGTTTCGCCATAGAATAAGTCGAGCTCATTCGACAGGATGGCGAGCCTGATGCCGGCCGCCGCTGCGTTGCGGATGGCCCGCTCGGCCTCGGGCCGCACGATCGTTTCCGGTTCGGCGCCGCGCGCGCGCCGCACAAAGGTTTCCATTGCGGTCCAGTCTTCGCCAACCAACTGGCCGACCTCGCGGGTGCGCGCCATCCAGTAGTCGCGCTCGCTGAGATCGCCCCGGCTCATCGCTTGCCACAGCAGGTCGCTGGCTTCGTCAAACGGCCCACGCCAGGTTAGCGTGCCTGGTACCAGGCCAAGCGCGCGCTCCGTCACGTCATGCGTCTCGAACAGCGTGCGCGAGATTACACCGCCAAAATCAAGGACCAAGGCTTGGGCTTGCATGTTCATGGCCGGCCAGCCGGTACAACTCTGCTCATGACCCACGCATCGAAGACCGCAAGCACCGTGTCGGAGAACATCACATCATTGGTGTGTGCATTGATCTCCACCAGCTGTGCTGGCGCCCGGATATGGTCACGGAAACCCTGCACCATAGCCGCCAGGGCTTCGGGATCGTACAACGCGCCACCCGGCTTGTCCCAGGCATGGAGGCCCTGGTTCGGCAGCACGAACACGGTTGGTCCGGTCGCCTTGGCCAATTTGTCGCCGACATAAGCGGTGAAGCCGCGCCGTTCCTCGGCATTCATCGTCACCGATGCGATCAACCGGTTGTGGGCGTGATAGGGCCGGTCCTTGTACTTGTCTGGCAGCGGCCGCCACGTCTGGAAATCGATCATGTCCGAGGCGGCCGGTGCCACGATTTGTGGGATGCCCGCAGCGCCGGCGGCCTCGAGGCGGTCAGCGCCAGCAGTAATCAGCGAACCATTGTAGTAGTTGCCGGTCTCGCAGATGCACAGATCGAGTACGGCGGCGAACTGATTCTGGCGGGCGAGTGATTCAATCGCGCGGCCACCCATACCAGTGACGTGAAACACCGCGACCTCGAAGCCGCGCAGCTCAAGAGCAGGCTTCAACCGCACCATGTAGTCAATGCAGGATTTGCCGAGCGACGACAGGGCGATCACCGGCCGCTCGACCTGAGGCCTGGTGCCGGTGCGCACGGCGCCATGGACCGCCCCCGCCGCCTGGCTCAACACCGATTTGCAGACGCTGTTGAGGCCATAGAGACCGCCTGCCCACAGGATCATCATCAAGTCGGGCGACAGCCGCTCGGGCGGGATCAGGTGTGAAAACGCCACCGTGGAAATGATGAATTTCGGCACGCCAAGCGGCAGGGCGGCGGCGACATCGAGCGCCAAGTCTGTGCCCATTGTGCCGCCGAGCGCCAGCATGGCGTCGATCTTGCCCTCTGAATGCAACCGGCTGGTCAAAGCGCTGGCACCGGCCGCCATCCGCGCCATCGCTTCGTTCTCGTCGGCGCTGGCGGCGATCGCTTCGATCGTCATGCCCATCGCGGCGGCGACTTCGGTGTTGGGATAGTCTGGCTGGAACGGTGCCTTGCCCAGCACACCAACATCCATCACCGCGGCGCGGGCGCCATCGCGCTCCAGGCAATTGCGCAGGAACAGGATTTCGTCGGCTTTGGTGTCGGCGGTGCCGATCACTAAGACAGTTGGTTTCTTGCTCAGCGACATCAATGATCTCCGCGCCAAGGCGACCCGCGATCGGCGATGTTAGAACGCCAAACGCTCGGCAAAAGTATTGAACGTGTTAATTATCTTGACAGGGCTGGAGCTCAATTGCAAGACTCCGCCACAAGGCTACCAGAGTTGCATGAGAGAGCCGATTGGTCTGCGTTTCTGCCGCCGGGATGCTGCATCGCCGCCGCCGTTTCGTACGTCAAAAAGCCAACGGCCTGAGCCCTTGGCCCATGTCTGGGAGGACAGCCTTGTCGCTATTCAAGAAGTTCATCATCGCGGCTGCCGCCATCGCCGCTTTGGCGCTGCCGTTCGCGGTCGCACCGGCTTATGCCGAGTATCCTGAGCGTCCCGTGACGTTCATTGTGCCGTGGCCGCCGGGCGACCTGGAAGATCAGCTGACTCGCCTGATCGCCGATGACATGACCAAGGCAACCGGCATACCCGCCAAGGTCGTCAACCGTCCGGGCGGCGGTGGTATCGAGGGCGCCAACGCGGTCGCCACATCGGGCAATGACGGTTACACGGTCGGCTCATTCGTCATCGACATTGTGACGATGGCGCTGATCCAGGGAAACGCTCCGTTCAAGGTCGGCGACTTCGAGCCCGTCGGCATCTTCCTGACCTACCCGTTCGCGCTCGTTGCCAAGAAGGATGCGCCCTACAGCAACATGGCGGAGCTGGCGGCGCACGCCAAGGCCAACCCGGTCAAGCTCGGCCACTTCGGCTATGACTTGATCCCGACCATGGCAACCTTTGCTGCCGCCAAGAAGCTCGATTTCAAGTTTGGCGCCGACGCGCCGTTTGACATGCTCGATTGCAACACGCTCGCCAATGGCGACGCCGACGTGATCAACACGACAATGGCTACGGTCCTAGCATGCCTCGACAAGATCAAGGTGATCGCAGCTTACACTGATAAGCCACTCAGCTTGTTCCCCGATGCCAAGCTGCTTTCGGAGCAGGTGCCGGGCCTCAACATCACCCTGTGGAACGGACTGTTTGTTACCAAGGGCACGCCGCAAGCGGTGAAGGATAAGCTCGCTGCCGTGGCCGAGGCAACCATGAAGTCTGAAAAGGCGCTGGAGATCGCCAAGGCGACCGGTGCCGGCGTCTATTGGCAGAACGCGGCTGATGCTGCGGCGCGCATTGAGGGTGCCTACAAAGACGCCGAGCAGCTGGTCAAGGACGTCAAGAAGTAGCAGTGCGAGAACGGGGAACGGTTGCCGGCCGGTGCGTTCCCCTTACTTACTTGGTCTGTAAATTTCATGTTCCACAGCGATGAAACGGTAACCTCCGGCTGGTTCAGGCACACACAATGCGCGGTATACATACCTATGCCGTGCTTGAACGGAAGCCGCCGAAGAAAATGGCAATCACTTTCAACGCCGTCATCCCGGCGAAGGCCTGGACCCCTGCAACTCTGCGACCCGTGCTTCGCCACTGACGCGG
>JANNSA010000453.1:0-3449 GCA_031402115.1 Hyphomicrobiaceae bacterium
CGCCCATGTCGTGATCGTCGACCACCACGGACAGGTTGTAGGTCGGCGTGCCGTCGCTGCGTAGGATGATCAGATCATCGAGGTGTTCGTTCTTGAACGTCACCCGCCCTTGCACCTGATCGTCGACCACCGTCTCGCCCACGTTTGGCGCCCTAATGCGGATCGCCGGAGCGATACCGGCCGGCACGTCCTTTGGGTCACGGTCACGCCAAGTGCCATCATAAACCGGCGGGCGATGCTCCGCCTTGGCCTTCTCGCGCATCGTCTCGAGCTCCGCCGGACTGCAATAGCAGCGATATGCATGTCCAGTGGCCAGCAGCGACTGGGCAACCTCCCGGTGCCGCCCAGCCCGGGCGAACTGGTAAGTAACATCGCCGTCCCAATCCAGCTCAAGCCACTTCATACCGTCGAGAATGGCAGTAACGGCAGCCTCGGTGGAACGTTCACGGTCCGTATCTTCAATGCGCAACAGGAACTTGCCGCCTCGGCCACGGGCGTACAGCCAGTTGAACAGGGCCGTGCGGGCACCACCGATATGCAGGAAGCCGGTCGGCGATGGAGCAAAGCGGGTAACAGGCACGGTCATCGACGGTCTTTCGGATGAATTGAAGCGCTTGGGGTGAATTCGGGCTCGTTTAGCACGCCCGGTGCGTTGAAGGTAGGCGGGCCGATGCGCATCTTGCGCGCTGAAGTGGGTGATGGCGGCGGCGGCGGTGTCATCCTTATGCCGCGCCGGGGAGCGGTCGCGCGCGCTGCTCCTGAGTCGCTCACTGACACCCTGGAAGCTGAGCGTGATCGCTGGTTCTTGTGGGTGCCCGTGTTCTTTGGCCTTGGCATCGGACTGTATTTTGCGTTGCCGTTCGAGCCAACTCTGGCACTGTGTCTGGCCCCCATGGTCGCCGCTGCTGGACTGCGCGTGGTGGCGCGGCGCGGCACCATAGGTCCAGCATTCGCCGCAGCGTTGCTGGCCACCGCCATCGGTTTCACGGCGGCGAAGTTACGCACCGATGCCGTGCGGGCGCCACCGCTCGCCGATCGTGGTGGCAACGGCCAATGGCTCACCGTGCATGGCTGGCTGGAGCAACGTGAGGCCCGCAACGATGCTGGCGAAAGGCTGACCATCCGGGTCGCCTGGATTGATGCCATTGACCCGGCCGAAACGCCCGTCAGTGTGCGCGTGACCACTCGTTTGCCGGCTCAAGGCATCGCACTTGGCGACGGCATCAGCTTTCGCGCTGAACTGAAGCCACCGCCCGACGCCGCGCTACCCGGCGGTTATGATTTCGCCCGGCTTGCCTACTTCCAGCAACTGGGCGCGATCGGCTTCACCACGGGCGATGTCCGGCTGGATGCCGACGTGCCGGCGCCGCCGTCCAACATGGCCCTGCCTTTGGCTTTGGCCCGCTGGCGCGCTGAAGTTGGCCAGCGCATCCGCGCCAGCCTGCCGGGCGCGCGCGGCGCCATGGCGGCGGGATTGGTGACAGGCGAACGCGGCGGTATCCCGCAAGAGACCATCGCGACCCTGCGCGACAGTGGCCTATCGCATATCCTGGCGATCTCCGGCTTCAACATGGCCGTCATGGCGGGGGCCGTGTTCCTGTTCATGCGGCGGCTGCTGACCTTGTCACCTACTGCCGCCTTGACCCTGCCAGTCAAGCAGATCGCCGCCACTGCCGGTTTGCTTGGCGCGACCGTATGCTTGGTGCTGTCCGGCGCCGGCAGTGCAACCACCCGCGCCTATGTCATGATCGCGCTGGCACTGCTCGCCGTGCTGCTCGGCCGGCCGCCGGTGTCGATGCGCAATCTGGCGCTGGCGGGCCTGGTGCTACTGGCGATCGCACCAGAAACTCTTCTCGATGTGAGTTTCCAGATGTCGTTCTCGGCCGTCGTCGGCCTGATGGCGGTGTATGAACGCGTGCCCCTCGAGGAGCGCCGTCCGGAAGACACCCTAACCACGCGCACTTTGCCATGGGGCCTCGGTATCATCTGGCGGTCGTTGCGCGAGGTGACCGCGTCAACAGCAATCGCGACGCTCGCGGTCGCTCCTTTTGCCACGTTCCACTTCCACAAGATTGCCGTCTACGGGCTGCTCGCCAACATCGTGGCGGTGCCGCTGTTTGCCTTCGTGATGATGCCGCTGATCGTGCTGGCGCTTGTCGCCCTGCCGTTTGGTGTGGAGTATTGGCCGCTGCAGGGTCTTGGCCTGAGCATTGATTTCCTGATGGCCATTGCCAACTGGGTCGCCAGCCTGCCGGGCGCTTCCATTCGCGTCACCGCCATGCCGCTGGCCGCCTTCATCGCTTCGATACTTGGCGGCCTGTGGCTGTGTCTGTGGCGGCGGCGCTGGCGCTGGCTTGGGCTCATCCCGATTGGCGCAGCTCTGGCGTTGGCAGGCACCGGCACCCGGCCTGACGTGCTGGTGGCACGCAGTGGCCGGCCCGTTGCAATCCGCCTGGCCACGGGCAGCCTGTCGGCCCTGCCATCACCGGGCGCCGCGTTCACCTTGTCATCCTGGCTGGAGGCCGATGGCGACCCGCGCGATCCCGCCGAAATAAGCAAGCTGGAGGGCTTCGCCTGTGATGATCTGGGATGTGTTGCGCGCATTGGCGCCTCGGTCATAGCCTTCCCCGATGGTCCTGCGGCACTGGAAGACGATTGCCGGCGCGCCGAAGTCGTCGTGATGCGCTTCGAGCGCGAGCGTAACTGCCCGGGCGCCCGCCTTGTCATCGATCGCGCGGCGCTGGCCCGGCACGGCGCGCACGCGCTGACATCCACCCGGGCGGGCTGGTCAGTTGCAACCGTTGGGGGGGCAGGCGGCTGCGGCGACCGGCCATGGTGCCCGCGCACCGAGTTACGGCCAGCTCGCGCGATGCGGCCAAACTGAGGTTCAGGCACCTGCGTAAACGATCAAGGCGGCGGCGATGGCGATATAGGTCAAGCCATGCAGCAATTGATCGAGTCCGAACAATTGCCAGAAGCGGGCATGGCTAGGGTTCAATCGGGCGCGCCGGTTGATCTGCTCCTTGCTCCAGTCAATGTGGTAGTGGACAACAAACTCAAGGGCAATAATCGCCGCCGCAATCTGCGGCAGCGTCGGCTTCAGGATGAAAATCACCGGGATCGTTGCGACCGCGTGAATGGCGCTATGCAGCAGGCCGCCCGGATGGCCGTATTTGCCCTTGTTCATGAACTGATACGGCGTCTGAACGCAGTAATCAGCGAAAAAGTGCTTCAACGACAAGTATGCCAGCGCTGCCAGCAGCGTCAGTTCGTGCGGAGCAAGGGCAGCAACCTGCATGACGTAAAGACCCGATGACGCTTCGTGAACGGGCAACGACGACCCCCAACGTCACCCCAGTTATCACCTTATAGCAGTTAACTTGTGCCGCAAACGAGGCATGCGAGCGCTGGGGGGTGTAGGGCGGAACTGGCCCCTGGCCGTATTCCGC
>JANNSA010000454.1:0-5165 GCA_031402115.1 Hyphomicrobiaceae bacterium
AATCTGCGCTTTGCGGTGGGCTAAGCGCCGGGTCCACAGGGAAGACGCAAGCACATCGTCGAGCATCTTCTCGACCTTATCGTCGGGAACATCCTGCTCGCCCAACATGCTAAGCAGCGCCGTGTCGAGGGTGGTTAGATAGCCAGCCCAGCGGCCTTGTTCGCTCTCGGTGAGCTCCGGGCCTTCGTTGGCGAGCACTGGGAAACCCCAGGCCGACACACCGGCCAAATAGGCGACCATCGTCGCCACATCTTTGGCCTTGGTCTTCTGGACCATGCGCTGGAGGAGGAACGTCAGCAGCCGTAGCAGGCCGCTCTCCATCTCCTTACCCTTGGCATTCTCAACCATCTCCTTCCAGTCGGCGCGCCGCTTCGAGACCCGATCAAACATCGGCATCAGGACCAAGCCTTCGACGTCGACATACGCGCGGCCCGCGCGGCCGACGACGTTGCGGAACTCGGCGATATCGATCAGTTCAGCCGCTCGCATCAGGCCGTGGAAGATCAGTGTAGTCGCCGACAAGTTGAGGCCTTGCGCCAAAGTAGGCGAGGAGATAGTCACGCGCAGCACTCCTTCGCGCAAAAGCCGTTCGACTTCATTGCGATAGGGCGTCGGCAAGGCCCCGTGATGGATCGCAACACCGAGTCGCAGGCAGGCGAGCACCGGACTGTCGATCCCCAGCCACTCGGTTCCTATCGCAATAGCATTGGCTAAGACCTCAGGGTCGTGTTCGAGCACTGACCCGATGGATCCGCGTGCCGCCAGATCAACGATCGCCTTGGCAAACGGCTCGACCGAGCGGCGTTGCGGGCAGAAAATCAGCACCGAATGATTGTCGGCGATCATCGCCCAGGCGGTGGCGATGCACAGTTCGCGCTGATCCCCCGGGAAGAAGCGCGTCCTGCGGCCCTTGGGCAAGGTGGCTGACAGGAATTTGGGGACGAAAGGCTTTTCCGCACCGATCGATATCTCGAGTCGAGCATGGTTGCCACGCCACTCGACCTCGCCGTAACGCAGACGGGTTGGCCGCCAGTCCATCTTGATCAGCCCATCGTCCTGATCACCCGTGAGCCATGCGGTGAAATCCTGCAGCTGGTCGCCATCGGGCAGGATCGCCGAAAGGCAGACGATCCGCCGGGTCTTGGCATCGCTTCGTCGGAGCAGGCGCTGGATCTGGACCTCATAGCGAACCTCGCGCTCAGTCAGACCGATCATATGACCTTCGTCGAGAACAACCAGCCCAACCGTGTCGAGCAAGTCCGGGTCGTTGCGCAGTGCGAAGTCGAGCTTCTCCGGCGTCGCAACGATAATATCGCTCTCACGCAGAAAATCCTCGTCGACATCGCTGACTCCGATCGCTCCATAGAGGCTCGAAACGGTCTTACCGAGGGGTTGAAAACTGCGTTGGAGCGTGACCTCGGTCTGCGCCGACAACGCCCGCAACGGCGTTACGAACACTACGCGACGGCCGGCCGCCAAGCAGGCCAGGATGCACAGCTCGGCGACACGGGTCTTGCCCGCGCTGGTAGGAAGCGACACCACCATATTGTCAGCAAGATTGAGGGCGCGGGTTGCGGCATCGATCTGAGAGGGCCACAAGTCAATCTCTGCACGACCACGGCGCAGTAGCGTCGCGATGAACAATTCGCGATATGCAGCCCAGTCGTCCGTGCTGTCGGTCGGTGCCTTCGGCAATCGAATGTGGAAGCTCGACGACCACAGATCCCCAAGCAGATGTACTGCTATGCGGTGACACCACCAGGTCGGTACCAGATTGAGTTCGGCGGCCGAGGCCAAGCCGACGTTCAACTGACCAATCGCGGTCTCGATCAGATCCGGCGCGCCTCGCTCGAAGGCGAGCAAGGCGATCGCAAGCGCGCCCAGAAAATTGTCGGTGAGCGCTTGATCAACCACCATTATGAGCGCATCCTCGCCGCTGTCCGCGTCGAGACCTTCAAGTTTGACGCTATTGTCGAGCCGTGCGATCATCGCGCTCTCGGACGAGGCATCAGCTATGCGCTGCTCGACGATCAGCGCCTCAAGCGAGTCAAGATCGCGCAGCATCAACAACGCAACAGCGCGTTCCGACAGGCTGAGATTGGCCTCGGTAAGACTTTCATGGAGCAGCGAGAAGGCGCGCGCCGCATAGCGGGCGAGATGATAGCAGGCGGCCGCTAACAGGCGATGGAAGTCGCGTTCGGCATTCGCCCTTCCGCGTGCGATTGCCGCCTCAATCGCCGAGGCTGAGTGCTCAAAGGCCGAGCGAGCGACAGCCAGTTCCGCGCCCTGGTCCAGCAGCCGTAGGCCTTGGTTCATCAGCGAATAGGCATAGGACAGCAGATCATAGGTGAGCAGCGACGAAAACTGCGGAGCTTCGGGCGGCAGAACACCGTTGCGCCACACCATCGATCGCGCCTGTCCTTTTGCGAGCAGATCGTCGCGAAAGCCAGCTGCAGTCGCTTCGACGACCAGCTTGGCAATGGCCTCAGGGCTTACTGCCATCGGCAATCACCTTCTCGAAAACGTCCTTGATGAAGGCCTGATGTGTGGATACCCGCAGGCCGACCGCAAATTGCGGAATGCGGCCGGTATAGGCGTTCAGATTTGAGGTCAGCAGCGCATTTGGGTTGTTGCCAGTAAAAATGAACATCAGGTGCGCCAGCTGTTTAACCTCTATGCGGGCCTTAAGCTGATATTCGTCGATGATTTCGGCAAGCGCAGTCTCGCCGGTCTCAAATAGTCGGTCGGCGACGAAAGCCAAGGCGTGAGGGGTTGGGCGGCCATTGCTCGACGACAGCGCGACACGCGCATCGTCGACGGTCTGCTTGCTAAGCGATGCCCGGCTTTTGACCTCGCCTTTGAGGAACCTGACCTTGACCGTGGGATCGAGCCGAATGCCCAAAATGTCGTCGCCGCGCATCGCCATCTCGCGGTGGTCCGTCCAGCGCAGCTTGTAGACACCGATCCCATAGCCAGTGAATTCGGTGACATAGCTGGTCGCCAGAATCTCGCCGAGATCGCCAGACCGTGACTTCGCGCCTTGGGGAAGCTTGGTCTGGACATAGTCAGCCACAGCCGTCTTGCCTAAGCGGCGTAAAATGTCCGCGATGCGATCCGCCGCGGCGTAATGTCTCGGCACAACCGCCGCCACCTCGGCTATGGCGCTGGGAAGTAACTCTGTGTTTGATTCCAAATAGATCAGATTATGTGAATTAACCTTAGTAGAGGTCTGCTCGCACCAAGATTTTATGTTCGCCATCAATTTCACTCCCTCAACCGAGGCTATCATGTTGCGCCATCAAGCGCCACATCAGTACCCGGCTTTCTGGACTGTCGACTTAGCTGATACTCGGCACAATATTGGCGGCCCACGAAACTTTATTAATTTGCGACTTTTTCATTCGACTTCGCATCCAATGCAAGCATTGCTGTTGTCATTGAATCGCTGACGTTGTCGGCTGCGATAGACCCGCATGGCTGACCATCGGGTCTCTGGGTGGTGGGAGCAGCATCTCGCTGCTCCATCAAGGAGTACCACTCATGACGAAGAATGTAAAAGCCATCAAAGGTGCCGCTGAAACACCAGTTTTGCCCACCAAGCACCAGCAGATCGTCGACCTGCTATCGCGCGAAGGCGGTGCCACGCTCGAAGAGATGTCCGCCCTTGCCAATTGGCTGACCCATTCCACTCGCGCCTTTCTGACTGGGTTGAAGAAACGCGGCTACGATGTCGACAGTAACAAGGTCGACGGCGTCCGCCATTACCGGATTACGAAGGCGCCGGTAACGTAATGGCCAGACTTACCCTCGAAGCCCAGCTGGACGAAATTGAAACAATGTCGACAGCCGAGCTAAAGGCGCAATGGCGGCGGGTGTACACATGCCCGCCGCCACACACTCGGGGTCTGCTCTTGTTGGCACTGGCTTATGACCTGCAATGTAAAGCCATCGGCAAAATGTCAGCTTCAACGCGTGATGTGCTGCGAAGTGCTGAATATGGCGCGTCGAGATCAACCCCCGTTCCCACCGGTGCCCGCTTGATGCGGAGTTGGAACGGCCAGACGTACGTGGTCGAGACGGCCGAAGACGGCACCATTCAGTGGAACAACCGTGAATGGCGGTCACTGAGCGAAGTCGCACGCGCCATAACCGGAACGCGTTGGTCGGGGCCTGCATTCTTCGGTCTACGCGCCAAGAAGGCGGCGGCGTGATGAAACGTATCCGCTGCGCCATCTATACCCGCAAGTCATCCGATGAAGGCCTCGAACAGGACTTCAACAGTCTCGATGCACAGTTCGAGGCCTGCTCGGCATATGTGTTGTCGCAGGCGAGCGAAGGCTGGAATGCTGTGTCGGCCCGTTATGATGATGGCGGCGTATCCGGTGGGACACTGGAGCGGCCTGCGCTCAAGCGACTGCTCAAGGATATCGCGTCAGGTCTGATTGATACTGTGGTGGTGTACAAAATCGACCGGCTGACGCGCTCACTGCTCGACTTTGCCAAGCTGGTTGAAGCGTTCGACAAGGCCGATACCAGCTTTGTCTCCATCACGCAGTCGTTTAACACCACGACCAGCATGGGGCGGTTGACCCTCAACATGCTGCTATCATTCGCACAGTTCGAGCGTGAAGTGACTGCCGAGCGTATCCGCGATAAGATATCAGCGTCCAAAGCCAAGGGCATGTGGATGGGCGGTACACCGCCGCTCGGGTACGCAGCAGATGGCAGAACGCTAAAAATTGTCGATGACCATGCCGAGCTCGTGCGCGATATTTATCACCGTTATCTAAAACTGGGCAGTGTGCGATTGCTCGAAGAGCAGCTTCATGCGGACGGAATATGTGTGCCGGCAAGGACAGCGGGAACCGGAAAGGTCACCGGCGGAGGGAAGTTCCTGCGTGGCCAGCTTTATAATATTCTCGACAACCCCATTTACAAGGGCGACATCAAACACGGGAAGAAGACCTACCCCGGACTGCACCAAGCCATTATCGATCCCGGGACGTGGGAATATGTGCAACTTAAGCGGCAGGACAATGTCCGTGGTCACCGCAGCCAGTATTTGGCGTCGCATCAGTCATTGCTTGCTGGCAAGATATTCGACGAAGATGGCAAACCGCTCATTGCGGTGCATGCCAACAAGGGACCCAAGCGCTACCGCTATT
>JANNSA010000455.1:0-13120 GCA_031402115.1 Hyphomicrobiaceae bacterium
CATTGCCGGTTACCTGGGCAGCGCTCGGCAGGTCGTAGAAGAAGGTGTACTTGATCAGCGCGTTCAGCCGGTCATTGTCGACCGGGCGATAGGCAAAACCTGTGACGGCTTCGACATAGTCGCCATCGTAGAAGTCGCCGAGACTGGCGTCGGAATATGAGCCGTTGAACTTGCCGATCAGGCGCCAGTCGCGCGCCATCTTGACGCCCAGCGAGTTGGCCGTCAGGTAGGTCTGGCGTTCGGTTTCGGCGAGTGTTGTCGTGCGCACATCTTCGCGGAACTCGAACTTGCCGGAATAGCTGATGCCTTGGCGGGCATAGCCCAAACTGACGCTGGCGGCGGTGCGTTCGACATCGCCAGCCAGGGGATCGGTTAGCGTGCCGAGTTCGACAGCGAGGCCCATGCGCCAGTCAACAATCGGCACAAAGTCCAAGCCGTAGGCGTGCGTCAGGCCGTTATAGCCGGCGCCATGCCGGTAACGCTCCTCGCCGAAAACGCTGAAATTGTCGCTGTAGCGGGTGCGGGCGCCGGTGACGAAGACGCCTTCGCCGCCACGGCTGAGCAGGTCCGTACGATCGGTGTCGAGGATGTAGCTCAGGTAAGCCGTGCTGCGGTCGTTGATCTGATACTCGGTGCCGACCTTGCCGCCGACGCCGCCATCGCCCGTCGAAATCTCGGCATTGGCCTTCAGCTTTTCGGTGATCCGAGCCTCGCCGCCGATACCGACGCGGTTGTTGCGGTCACGCGTGCCGGACTTCTCCACCGTGCCTTGACCAAACACATAGGCTAACCAGTCGCGACCCGAATCGTAGCTGACCTTGGCGCCAAGATCGGTGCGGCGGCCCCACTGGTTGATCGTCGGGCTGGCGCTGTAGGCGTAAGGCGTGTTGTCATCGACGCGCAGGCCAGCCGTGATGGTCCAGTGCCGATCAAGCGCCCAGGCGACATCCGTATGGCTGGCGGTGTTGGTGCGGAATTGATCCTGCTTGCGCGTGGCTTTCGACTTCACGGAGATGCGATTGTTGATTGCCGTTTCCGCCGCGATCCCCATCTCCTGGCTGCCGCGATCAAGCGTCAGATTGCCGGGTCCGCTGAAGCCCTCGTCGCGCTCCTGCCACCAGGCGGACAGCCGGCCCTTGGTGCCGGGGCGGACCTCATCCAAGTCAATCGCCGCTTCCACGCGTTTGGCATAGGCTTCGCGGCCGCTGGCGGAGCGTGTGTCAAAGGTGAAGCCGCCATCGACCGATACGGCTTCGCCTGAACCGGGGCCGCTGGAACGGGCGATCTCAGCCTTGATGTAGGTGCCGGGCTTGTAACGCACCGTCACGTCAGCGCCGACCAATTGCTGCTCGCGGCCCGGCTCGTTCTGATCGTAGCCGCTGACGCCAACCTGCACATGATCGCCGATCCAGGTGCTGGCACGGCCGCCGGCAACGCGGTCTTCGCTCTCTTCAAGGCCCGGTGTGAATTCGTAATTGACCACCAGGAACTGTGCGTTGCCCGACAGCGAGCCTTCGCGAACGACGAAGTCGTCGCTGGCGGTGGAGGCGAGCGGATTGCGCAGCAGCACGCGGCCCTGCAGCACGTTCATGTCGTAGTCTTCGCCTGGCACCAGCACCTTGGTTTGCAGCACCAGGCCGGTGTCCTTGTCGCGCAGTTCGACCGTCAAACGCTCAGAGCCTTGCGTGATGTTCTGCCGGCGCAGGTAATACAGCGAACCGCCGGTGCCGCGAAACACGTCACGGGCACCGCTGGTGCCGGGCTGGGCGCCGAACACTTCGGCTTGGCCGCGCTTCTCGCCGTATCGGGTGGTTTCTGCCGTTTCGATCCGCGCCTTGGCGCCGTAGAGCCCGCGGTCGTAACGGACGAACTCGGTGCCGTTGATGGAGGTTTTGAAGTTGCCCCACATGATGTGCGAGCCGCCACGTTCGACACGCACATAGAACTTGCCGCGCGTCGGCGCATCCTCCGTCAGCGTGCTGTCGTCGCCATAGACCGGGTAGTATTTGTTCGGGTCGAGCCGGCGCAGCAGGTAGTGCGGGTCCTTGCGGTCGAGATTGGTGAACAGGTCTTCCACCGGCTGCTCGCGCGTGTCAGCCGAGGCTGTCAGCAGCGTATCGCCGCGCACCTTGCCCTTGAGGTAAAAGGCCAGGCGGCCGTTGACGAAGGTCTCGCCAGCATATTCGCCGGCCTTGACCGGATCGAGCTTGGCGCGGTCACCATTGCTGGTGCCCTGGCCAACCGTGAGGTCGGCGAGTGCCACGTAGAACCAGTCGTTGTCGGGAATGCTGGCGCTGCGGCTGAACTCCGAGACGCGGCCTTGCTCGTCCTTGATTTCCACCCGCACTTGCTGCGGGCCGGGCGCCAGGATCTGGCGGAAGGCAAATTCGCCCTTGTTGTCGACCGGCACCGGGATGCCCATGACGCGCACGGTGCTGCCCGGCGCGATGTGGCGGCCGGAAACGGTGACGGCGCCACCCGTGATCGGGATGTTGCGGACGGCCAGATCGTCGGCGTCATAAACCGAGGCCAGTTCATCCGCGAGCACCTTGCCGCCGCGATGGTCCGCCAGCTGCAGCGTCTTGGCCGACGTCTCGTCAAAATTGCCAGCGTGATCGTAAACCCGGAACACATAGGTCACCGAAGCATCGCGCGTTGCCGGCACGTCCCATTGCGCCTTGCCCTGATCAATCGCGACGATGGCGATTGGCTGTTGCCGCACCGTGTCGCCTTCAGCGAAAATGCGCACCTCACCCTTGGCCAGCCGCGTCAGATAGTTGGAGTAGGTGGCGAACACGACCTGGCCACCGCGCAAGGCGGCATCGGGCGCGCCCATCACTGACAGGCGCGGCTCGGCAGCAAGGCCATCGTAGCGGATCTGCACATCGGCCTGCGCCAGCGCCAGGTCGGCGCAGCGCTGACTGTCAGCATTGCCGCCGAGGCCATCCTTGGCGACCGGCTGACCGTCGACGCTGACCGTGAACGGCAGGCGGCTGCTTGCGTGCGGCTCGCAGTGTCCAGCAGCGCCGCTGTCGGCCACGTCATTGGCCTCGGTGTTAACCGGCGCCCGCTTGGTGTTGACCGTTGTCAGTAAGCCGCCAGCCAAGGCCGGAGCCGCGAAGGTCGCGCCAAGCGCAGTCGCCGCAGCGCTCAGCATCAGCGTCGCGGTCAGCGTCCGCAGCGTCAGTGTGGTGTTGCCCGTCGTCACGGTCCGTCCCCCGTTATCATGCGCCGGCCCGCCGTCCGCGCCAAGCATGGTTCCCCATGGGGCTTGCGGCGGGCCGTTGGTGGCGAGCGGTTAGCTCGTCACCGGGTTCATCATTGGCGAAAACGCTGACTGGAACTTCCGGCCCCACCCCCGGCGCGGCTTTCGCTAGCCAGGGGCGGGGATCAACTCACTTGAAGCCGGCGACGAAATACGTCTCCGTCTCGATAATCAGGTCGCGGCGGCCACCAAGGTCGCGGAAGCGGCCCCGGAACAATTCGCCAAGCGCCCGTACCCGTTCACGCGCCAGCACCGAGTCTTCGTTGGTCGAGGTGCCGTAGGCGATGCGCAGCACCGAGTTCTCGTCATCGATCTGGCCGATGACATCCTCGATGCCGGCCCGCCATTGCGGATCAAGATCGGTCGAACCCGGCGTGAAGGCCTCGTTCAGCACATCGATGCGGACGACACGATGGATGCTGGCGCCGAAGTTGAGCTTGGCGAGCTTGCCGCGCGTCAACCGGACGAGGCCAGGGTTCTCCGTGGTCAGGCGGTAGCCCGTTGGCAGCGTGCGCACGTCAACCTTGAGGATGTAATTGCTGCCACGATCGCCATCGGGAATGTCAGCGCAAGCGATGTGGAAGCGACCTTCGTTGTCCGTCGTGATCAACTCGCCACGCACCGTTGCCAGGCGGACATCAGCGATGCCGGGTTCGCCTTGGGTCTGATAACCGTCACGGTTCTTGTCATCGAACACCTTGCCGATCACGTCGGTGCAATCGAAGGTTGGGTCCGGCGTGACACGCACAGTCGCCGTCGCCACGTTCGACACTGGGGTGTCTACCAAAGCGCTGATCGCCCAGGCCTGGTTAACGAACTCAGCCTCACCGACACCCGAACCAACCACCATCAGCAGCTTGACCGTCAGCGTCTGACCGGCGGTCAGCGACAGATCAGTCCAGGTCAGCTGGCGGCTATCAGACACGGGCTCGCTCTTGACGCCATCAATCGTCGCCGAGCCGGTCTTGTACTTGAAGCCCGGTGGCAGCTGGTCGATGACGCCAAGGTTGGCCTGGACATAGTTGCGGTTGTTGGTGACCGTGATCGAATACGGCACCAATTCGCCGATCACCACATCGGTCTTTGGCGTTGTCTTGCCGACGATCACGGCATCGGTCGCCGGTGTCCGCTCAACCGGGATGTGGTTGTTGAGCAGATCAGCCGAATTGCCGTCGAGATAGACGTTCAGGTAGTATTGCGTGCCTCCAGCACCGCCCGCCAAACCGCTCGAACCCGTCGGGCAGCTGTTGGGTGCATGGATTGCCGCGCTGAGGGCCGGCGGATTGTCGCTGGTCTGCACCAGCGCCGGATCAGGCAAGGCGCCGACATTCAGAGTGGCCGTGCAGACCGGGATCGCGGTGGAGATCTGCTGCACGTAACCAGTCGGGACGGTGACGGCGAAGGTGTAGACTCCAGCCGGAGCGCCCGGCAGCAACAGATACTTGTATTCGCCCGTGGCATCCGTGATCTGGCGGACATTGCCAGCGCCGCCGACCAGATGCTCAGCGGGATCGAAATTGGCTGGACCCCGGATGGTGACCACGGCGCCGGCAACCGGCAGACGCGTTTCAACATCATAGACGACGCCGGACGGGTCGAGCGGCTGATTCTGCTCGGTCAGCTCAGTGCCGGCCGTCAGCGTGATGTTGGGCTGGTAGCCGTAGACATAGCCACCGTCGGGGGAACGGAACACCACGGTGTAGCCGCCGCCAGCCGGCAGACCCTCGAACGAATAGCCGCCGTCAGCGTTGCTCGTTGTCGTGGCGATCACCGTCGTGCGGTCGCCGAGCGTGCCGCGGATCAGTTCAACGGTCCAACCACCACGGCCGTTGTTGTCGTTACGGTTGCGGTCATGGTTGCCGTCGAGGAAGACGAAGCCAGACAGCGACGCGGCGTTGGGGTCGGTTTCGCCGAAATTATAGTTGTCGCCTTTGATGCCGACGGTGGTGATGGCAACGCCGGTGATGACGTTGACACCCGCCGTGCCGCCCAGATCGCCGGCCGTAACCTGGCCATCGATTAAGACTGGTGGCTGCGTCTCGGTGATCGTGTAGCCGGCCGGATCCGATAGCGGCAAATCCTTCAGGCAGTAGCGGCCTGGTGCACCAGCGGTTGGCGTCAAAGTGTTGGTCGTGGTGACACGCGTCACGAAATTGCCGAGCGCGTCATGGCCCGTCAGCGTCAGTGTGATCAACGGCAGGCCAACTTCGTTCGTGTCCTTGATGCCGTCATTGTCGAGATCGCTGTAGACGAAGCCGCACAATTGCGCGCCGCGCTCACCGAAATTGTACTGCGTCAGCAGGTTGCCGGCGGGCAGGTTGACGACGCTGATGAGATCGGCGCCAACCGTGCCGCCGCCCGATCCGGCCGTGTCCTTGCCGTCAGCCCACAACGCAGGCTGCTGCTCGGTCACGGTGTAGCCAGCCGGGCCGCTTGGCTTCAGGCCGGGGAACAGGTAGGTGCCGTCAGCCAGGGTGAGGGTCGAGAGGCTGACAGGATTGCCGTCGCTGTCGCTGCCCGTCACGGTGATGGTGACGCCGCCGATGCCCTGCTCGGTTGGTTGTGCGACGCCATCATTGTTGTGGTCGACATAGACCTTGCCAGACAGGCCCTGGCCAATCTCGCCAAAGTTGTAGTTGATCGCGTCAATGCTGGTCGCCAGCACGATGCCGCTGACCATGTCATTGGCGAGCGTGCCGCCCGTGCTGCCAAGCGCATCCTTGCCGTCAACGCGACCGTCCGGCTGCACTTCCATCACGGTGTAGCCAGTCGCGTCGCTCGGTGACAGGCTGTCGAACTTGTAGGTGCCGTCGGCCGCCGTCGTCGTTGTCAGGGCCACAGTGTTGCCGTAGCTGTCGGTGCCGCTCAGCTTGATGGTGGCGCCACTGATCGGGTCTTCGCCGGTATCCTTGACGCCGTCGTCGCTGGTGTCCTCGTAGACGTTGCCAGCCAACGTGGCTTGCGTGATGGCCAAGGTGGAATTGCAGCCGTTGTTGCCTGGGGTGCCATCACTGCCTTCCGTGGCAACAGTCGCCGTATTGGCTGCCGTGCCGCCCGCCGGAAAACTGGTTGCCCGGACGCGTGCCGTCACGGTGACGCTACCGGGGCTCATGACGAAGCCGGTGGCGCAGCTGAATGTCGGCTGGCCAGCGACACCGACGCAGGTGCCTTGCGAGCTGGCCGGTGTTGCGCGCAGTTCAAAGCCAGCTGGCAGCGTGTCGGCGAGGGACGTTGACGGCGCTGCACCGGGGCCATTGTTGGTCAGCGTGAACACCAGGTCGAACTCTTCGCGCATGGTCTTGGAAGCAACCGGCGCCACCGAGCAGGCCATGTCCGTCGTCACCTGGCCGTGCTCGCCGAAATCGTAGGACGTGCCGTAATCGGTGCCCGTCAGGATGATGCCAGTGATGACGTTGGTGCTCGACGTGCCGCCAGCGCTGCCGACATGGATCAGGCCGTCGGAGAAGGCAGGCGGTTGCGTTTCCACCAGCGTGTAGCCAGTGGCGCAGGGCGGCAGGCCGCCGAACACGTAACGGCCATCGCTATCGGTCGTGGTGGTACGGTCAATGCCGCAGCCAGTCAGGCGGATCGAGACAGAGGGGATGCCGGCCTCGCCGCCATCGCGGGAGCCTTCGTCACTCTCGTCATTGAACACGCTGCCGGAGATGCCAGCCGAGCGCTCGCCGAAGTCGTAGCCGGTGCCATTGGTGTTGGAGATCAGCGCAATCGCCGTGATGGTGCTGCTGCCAGCCGTGCCACCCGACGTGCCAACCTGCACCGAGCCATCGACATAGTCCGTTGGCTGCGTCTCGGTCAGCGCATAGGTGCCCGGCGCCAGGTTGGTGAAGCTGTAATTGCCTGAGCTATCGGTGTTGGTCGATGCATTCACGGCATTGCCGCGATAGTCTGTGCCCGACAAGGCGATCGAGACGCCGGAGATCGGCGGCTCGCTGGCCTTGGTCGCGCCGCCATCGGTGTCGTAGTAGACGGTGCCCGCGAGCGAGCCCGGCCGCACTTCGCCGAAATTGCAGCTGACGGCGGCGTCGGCGCTATCGATGCCGATACCGGTGATCGTGCGACCAAAGTCGGCAGCCGACAGCGGGGCGTTGTTCGGCGTGCCAGCGACGGCGACGCCAGTGCAGGCCGCCGCAAAGCCCGGCAACCACGGCGTGCCGGGTTCAGTTTGCGTGACGGTGTAGGCGCCTGGACGCAAGCCCGTGAAGGCGTATTCGCCGGTGGTGCCATTGGTCATCATCGAAGTGTTGATGATCGCGCCGAGATCGTCAGTGCCCGTCAGCGTCATGGTGACGCCGCCAATGCGGGTCGACTCGGTGCCGCCAAGCGTGCCTTCGTTGGACACGTCATGCCAGACTAGACCAGCGATGGAACCCGTTTGCACTTCGCCGAAGTCGTAGTCGGTCAAGTTGGTGTTGGCGGCGAGCGCGATGGCGGCGTGGGCGTCGGTGATAGCGCTGCCGGCAATCGCCACGCCGCCGGCACTGTCGAGGCCGTCGCTGTAGGTGGCCGGCTGTGCTTCGCTGACGGTGTAGCCATCGACGTCGCTCGGCGGCAGGTTGCTGAACAGATAGGTGCCGGTGCCGACTGCAGAGTTTGTGGTGGCGCTAACGGTGTTGCCCCAGGCATCCTTGCCGGACAGCGTCAGCAGCACGCCGCTGATCGGTGTGTCAGTGCCGCCGTACAGGCCATCATTGTTGCGGTCATGGAAGACGCGGCCAGCCAGCGATGACACGACGACGGGCACGCTGCCGTCCTTGCTGTCATTGGCCGAAACCACGTCGATCGAGTCGGTGGTGGCGCTGGCGGTATTGGTCGCCGTGCCGCTGCCAGGTCGGGTCGTGATCCTGACGGGCAGCGTGATGGTTGCCGTGGCGAGCCGGGCAATGCTGCCAAGGTCGCACGTAACTGTCGAGGCGACCACGGCGCAGGTGCCGACCGAAGCTGATGGCGCCGGCGTACCCTGCAACGCCATGCCAGCCGGAATGATGTCTTCGACTTTGACGTTGGCGGCGGTGCCAGGGCCATTGTTGGTGACGGTAACGGTCCAGTCGAACGGCTTGTTCAGGCTGACCGGCGAGACCGACGCAACCTTGGACGTTACCTCCACATCGGCCAGCACACGCGCCGTGGTCGATTCGGGGTCGTTGTTGTTGCCAGCCAGCGTTTCGGTTTCGTTGGCGGTGACAATCGCTGACTTCAAGTAGGTGGTGCCGCTCGAAGCCGGTTCGGAGTCGATCTTGTAAACCAGGTAACGCGTGGTGGAGATGCCGGACGAGACGGCGGCCAGGCCACCGATGTTGCAGGTTACCGTGGCGCCAGCGGCCGAGCAGAGCTGCGCGGGAGGCGCCGAGCAATCGCTGGAAGCCGTGGCGGTGGCGAGATCGCACAGGAAGGTCAGCGACTGTCCAACCGGGCCGGTCCAGGTGTCCGTGAACTGCACGCCGCTTGCGTAGGAAGGGCCGTAATTGGTGATGTCAACTTTGTAGATGATGCGGTTCTCGGCGACCAGCGGGTCAAAGCCAACCGGGTCGGCGAGACCGGTTTCCACGATCAGGATGTCGACTTCGGCGCCGGTGATCTCGAGGTCGGCGTCCTTGTCGTCGTTCAGCAGATTGCTCTGCACCGTGCTGGTGGTGACGACGGCGCGGTTGCCCATGTGGCGGCCGACTGGCGGCGCGCTCATGTAATCCGGACGAACTTTTACGGTCATCGAGCGCACTTCGCCAGCCGGCAGCGTGCCGAAGTCGCACGAGATGGCGGGGCTCGACGGCACTGTTGGCGCTGGCGCCAGAGCGCCGCAAGTGCCGCCATCACTGGCGGCCGCTGAGATGAACGTGAATGGCCCAGAGAGCGCGTCGACGGTGAACGTATCCGTGACCATCACGTTGTTGGCGGCGGCGGTGCCGTTGTTGCGGATCTCGATCACATAGGTGGTCTCGACGCCGGCCTTGACCGGGTCAGGCGAAACCGACTTGGCCGTCAGCTCAATATCCGTGACCGGCGCAATGGTAACGTCGGCGCTGGCATTGTTGTTGGCGCGGTTCGGGTCGCCAATGTCGAGCGAGTAGGTGTTGGCGTTGTTGGTCCAGGTGCCGTTGCGGATCGGCCGCTGCACCGTGATGGTGACGGTCTTGCTGCTGCCGCTGGCGATCGTGCTCAGATCGCACGTGACGGTACTGGTGCCTGAGCAGCTGTCGCCGGCCGGCGCTGTCGCAATGACGGTCGTCGCCGGACGGCTGAAATAGGCGGCCGAGTACATCGGGATCGGATCAATCAGGCGGATGGAACTTGCCGAGCCGGTGCCGTCATTGTGCACGGTCAGCGTGTAAGTGATGGTGTCATCGCCGGTCACCAGCGTGGCGCTCGGGCCAGGGCCGCCCGAAGTCGGCGTTGCGACCATCTTGACCAGCCGCAGGTCGGCGCGCGTTGTCGTGACCTGGATCGTGCCCGAGCCGGTGCAGTCATTGGCAGTCTGAATGTCGCCTTCGGTTGGGGCCATGTTCGGCGCGGTCGCCGGTTCCGTGCCGCCATTGCCGGTGCAGACGCGGTTGCTGACGGCGCCAGCCGATGAACGGCGGGTAGTCAGGTTGACGGCTGAGGATACCGAACCGCCACCACTGGCGCTGAGGCCCAGGCCATAGTCGCAAACCACCGTGTCGCCGGGAACAGCTGGAACGCTGCAGCTCCAATTGCTGCCCGTGAAGGACTGGAACGCTTCGTCGGTCGCCAACTGGTAGATGGCGCGGATCGTGCCAGAAGCGGCGCGCGGGCCATTATTGGTGACCGTCATCGACGACCCGATGTCTTCATTGGTCGGCACCGGCAACGGATCGCGGCTAAACGCAACGGTTAGGTCGGCGCCATCGCGCTGCAGGTTAAAGGTGGCCGAGCCATCGTCATTGCTGGCAAACGAGTCGAGTGTTGCCGAAGCAATGTTCGCCGTGTTGGTGACACTGGTGCCGCCAACGGGAATGAGCGCGTTGGCCGGAGCCGTCGCGGTGATGGTGATGGCGGGTGCTGAACCGACTGCAAGCGCGGGCCGTGTGCACAGCACGTTGTTGCCACTGGTGGCCGAGCAATCCCAGCCCGTTCCGCTCGCCGCAACGCCGGTGAAGTTCGCCGGCACCGGGTCGGTCAGCACCAAAGTGGCAGCGTCCTGCGGGCCATTATTGGTGACGGTGACCGTGAAGCTTATCGGCTGACCGCCGATCGCCGGGCTCGGCGAAACGGTCTTGACCACCGCCAGATCCGTACCGGCGGCGACCAGCACGTCAGCGGTGCTTGTATTGTTGTTCTCGTCGCTGTCGGCGGTGGTCGACGAGACCGTGCCGATCGATGACAGTGTGCCACCGACGATGGCGCTATCGACCTGGCCGAGCCATGTCAGCGTTGTTGCCGACGCGCCGCTGGTGACGTCACCAGAGTTCGAACAGACAAGTGTCCCGGCGCCGGGCGTGCAGCTCCAGCCAGAGCCAGAGAAGGACTGATAGGTCATCCCCACCGGGATCGTGAACGATAGGCGCGTGTCGAGCGCTGTGAACGGACCAAGGTTACCGGCGATGACCGTGTACGTGACCGTGGCGGCGCCCGGTGCCGGGTTTGGCGCGCCCGAGAACGTCGAGATGGTCATGTTCGCCGACTGCACAACTGTGCTGTTCAGCGGCTCGGTGTCGTTGGCCGGGTTGCCATCGACGCCACTGGTGCCAACCCTCGCCGTCGTCGTGTAGACGCCGATGGCCGTGGGCCGGACCTTGATCTGCACCGCGACCGGCGCGCCGGGCGGCGCTTGCAACGTGCCGTTCAGCGTACCGAAGGCGCACTCCACCGTGTGCGTACCAGCGTTGAACGAGCAGGTCGTGCCGGCTGGATTGACCGAAATGAAGTTGAAGCTGGCCGGCAGCGGCACACTCAGCGTCGCGCCTGGCGCTGACGAGGTGTTGCTGTTCTCGATTTCAATGTCCCAAGTCAGCTCGCCCTCGACCGGTACCGGATCGGGCGTCTGCGTAAAGGTCTTCACCTGCATGTCGATGCCGGCGTGCGCGTCGGTCGCGAACACCTGTGTTGCAAGGACAAGGATCGCGCCGAACATGGCCTGCGCGAAGGCACGGACAGGCGTCCGTGGAGAACGGTGTGTGAAGAGCATTTGCAGCCCGAATGCTGGAGGGTTTGGACGCGGAAACGCGGTCTTGCCGGACCATCAGCAGTCGTCTGATCCGGTTAATCAAAGATGAATTCTGCAGTATTCCGACACCGGGACCGCAGGTGAACGGGCTCGTGTTGCAAGTCAGACTAAGCAATAACCAGACGAATACTTTAAGTTGCAAATATAAATTTCATACAACCATAAATAGAAATCACGGAGAACGGAGAGGCCCTAGCCGTATTCCGCCGCCGCCCGGACGGATCAGCGAACAAGCCAAGCCGTGCCGTCCAATGACCGCGAGCCGTGAACGGCAGAGTACACCGTCTCGGCCGCTTGCAGCTCTACCCTTTGGAACCTACGCTCGCCCTCACTGGACCTAGGGAGAAGCATATGCCACGGCTAGCTTGCTTCCGAGCATAGCCATCTCTTCAAGCAGGCACCCCCTTGTCCGTCAACGAAGCTGCCATTGATCTCAACCGGCCCGCCGGCGACACGGTCAAAACCACCACGTGTTACATGTGCGCTTGCCGCTGCGGCATCCGCGTGCATCTGAAGGCGGGCCGCGTCACTTACATCGAGGGCAATCGCGACCATCCGGTCAACAAGGGCGTGCTGTGCGGCAAGGGCGCTGCTGGCATCATGCAGCATACCTCGCCGGCGCGTTTGCAGGCGCCGATGCAGCGGGTTGGCCCGCGCGGTTCAGGGCAGTTCGAGACGATCAGCTGGGATGAAGCGCTGGCGACGGCGGCTGGCTGGCTCGGCGAGGTCCGCCGCACTGACCCCAGGAAGCTGGCGTTCTTCACGGGGCGCGATCAGAGCCAGGCGCTGACGGGCTGGTGGGCGAGCCAGTTCGGCACGCCGAACTTCGCCGCGCATGGCGGCTTCTGCTCCGTCAACATGGCGGCGGCCGGGCTGTATACGTTTGGCGGTGCGTTCTGGGAGTTCGGCGAGCCGGACTGGGAGCATACGCGCTACTTCCTGCTGTTCGGCGTCGCCGAGGACCACGCCTCGAATCCCTTGAAGATCGCGCTCGGCAAGCTGAAGGCCAAGGGCGTCAAGGTCACCGCCGTCAATCCGATCCGCACTGGCTACAACGCCATTGCCGATGAATGGATCGGCATCCGGCCGGGCACCGATGGCATCTTTGTCGGCGCGCTGATCCATGAGCTTCTGCGCGCCCAGAAGATCGATCTCGACTATCTGATCCGCTACACCAACGCGCCCTGGTTGGTGATCCGGCATCCCGGCGCCGCCGATGACGGATTGTTCGCCCGCGACGCGCAAGGCCATCCGCTGCTGTGGGATAAGTCGACCAACCATGCGGTGTCGTGGGGGGCTGGCAGCACAGGCGCCAAACCAGCGTTGACTGGCGAGTTCAAGCTCGCCGATGGCCGCGCCGTGACGCCATCCTTCACGCTGCTGGCGGCGCGGTTCCTCGGCAATGACTATACGCCGGAGCGCGCCGAGGCGCAGTCTGGCGTGCCAGCGGCAACCATCCGGCGGATCGCGGCCGAGCTGGCGCATGCGGCGTTCGAGGAGCAGGTGGTGCTCGATCAGCCGTGGACCGACTGGACCGGCAAGCGGCATGAAAAGACCATCGGCCGGCCGGTTTCGATGCACGCTATGCGTGGCATCTCGGCCCATGCCAACGGCTTCCAGACCTGCCGGACGATCCATGTGCTGCAGATCCTGCT
>JANNSA010000456.1:0-2697 GCA_031402115.1 Hyphomicrobiaceae bacterium
GCGGGAAGATGCGCCGGCCCTCGGGCGACTGCGCGATCGACAGATGCATGATCTGATGCGTGTCCATCCGCGTGATGTCGACGCCGTTGAAGGTGATGCGGCCGTTGCGCGCCTGCGGCTTGCCGCAGATCGTCATCATCAGCGGGGTTTTGCCGGCGCCGTTGGAGCCGATCATGGTGACGATCTCGCCCTCGCGAATGTCGAAGTCGATGCCGCGCAACGCTTGGATCTTGCCGTAGAATGTGTCGACGCCGCGCACGCTGAGAAGAGGTTCGCTCATCATGCGGCCCCCGCGCCGGCGGTTTCAAAGTCGAGCGGATCGCCGTCCTCGATGCCGAGATAGGCGGCGATCACCGCCGGATCGCTCTTCACTTCAGCCGGTGTGCCGTCGGAAATCTTGACGCCATAGTCGAGCACCACGACGTGGTCGGAAATGCCCATCACGACGCCCATGTCGTGCTCGATCAGGAGGATCGAGATCTTGTCCTCGTCGCGAATCGAGAACAGCAACTGGTTGAGGTCCTGGCTCTCTTTTGGATTGAGGCCAGCCGCCGGTTCATCCAGGCACAGCAGCACCGGCCGTGTGCACATGGCGCGCGCGATCTCGAGCCGCCGCTGATCGCCATAGGGCAGGTCGCCGGCTGCATCATCGGCGCGGTGCACCAACTTGACGCGCTCCAGCCAGTGCCGGGCAAACTCGATTGCCTCGGCCTGAGCGCGCTGGAAGCCAGGCAGGCCAAACAATCCGCCGAAGGTGAAATTGGAGGCGCGCATCAGGGGGTTGTGCTGGGCTACCAGCAGGTTTTCCAGCACTGTCATGCCTGCGAACAGCCGGATGTTCTGGAACGTGCGCGCGACTCGTGCCTTGGACGAAATCAAGTAATCGTCGAGCCGTTCCAGCAGCACGTCGCCGCCGTTGTCGCCAGGGTTCTGACGCAGCGTGATCATGCCCTCGGTCGGTTTGTAGAAACCGGTGATGCAGTTGAAGACCGTGGTCTTGCCGGCGCCGTTTGGGCCGATCAGCGCCGTGATCTGACCGCGGCCAGCAACGAAACTAAGATCGTTGACGGCGGTCAGTCCGCCAAAGCGCATCGTCAAACGCTCAACGGTCAGGACACTGTTGCCGTCCCAGGCGTGGCTACCAGCGCTGAGCTTGCGGACGGGCGCGGCAGCGGCGCCGCTTGGCGTCGTCATCCGTGCCCCTCCTTGACCATATCCGAGCCGATCGTCTTGGCCTTGCCGGCACCCAAGGTCGCGGTCGGTGTGCGTGACGAAACAATGCCGCGCGGCCGCCAGATCATGATGGCAACCAGCGCCAGGCCAAAGATCAGCATGCGATACAGCGTTGGATCGAACTCAGGTCCGAACAACTGCTTCAGGAAGCCGAGCTCGCGCAACAGTTCGATGCCGACGACCATGACGATGGACGCCACCACAACGCCGATCTGGCTACCCATGCCTCCGAGCACAACGATTGCCAGGATCGTCGCGGATTCCATGAAGTTGAAGGATTCCGGGCTGATGAAGCCTTGCCGCGTGGCGAAGAAGGCGCCGGCAAAGCCACCGAACATGGCGCCGATGGCGAACGCTGTCAGCTTGGTGTTGACCGTGTTGATGCCGAGCGAGCGGCAGGCGATCTCGTCCTCGCGCAAGGCTTCCCAGGCGCGGCCGATCGGCAGCCGCCGCAGCCGCGTCGACACGAAATGCGTCACCAGCGCCAGGAGCAGCACGATGTAGTAGAGATAGATGATCCGCTGAATCGACGCGTATTCGAGGCCGAAGAAGTCCGAGAAACTGCCCTTCTCATCGGCGAAAGGCAGGCCAAAGAACGACGGCCGCGGAATGTTGTTGAGACCCGCCGGCCCCCCGGTAAGGCCTTGCCAGTTGATGAGCACCACGCGGATGATCTCGCCAAACGCTAGCGTCACGATCGCCAAATAGTCGCCGCGCAGGCGCAGTACCGGGAAGCCGAGGATCACGCCCCAAAGCGCCGCCAAAAGTCCAGCCAGCGGCAGGCAGGTCCAGAATGACAGTTCAAACGTCAGCGCCAGGATCGCGAACGAATAAGCGCCGACGGCGTAGAACGCCACATATCCCAGGTCGAGCAGACCAGCGAGGCCGACGACGATGTTGAGGCCCCAGCCGAGCATGATGTAAGTGATCACAAGCGTGCCGATATCGACCCAGTAGCGATTGTTGAAGCCCGGGATGAACGGCATCACTATCGCGAACAGCAATAGCGCTGGCCCGACAAAACCGCCAATCTGCGTGAACGCGGCACTCGATGCCGCCGACTTGGCGCGCGAGTTGCCGGCGGCTCGCGTGCGTTCCAGGCGCCAAAGTAGCGCGGCGATGATGGCGCCGACCAGGGCCATCACCCCAAGCAGCCACCACTGATGTGATATCCCGAGCGTGTTGCCTTGTTCCTTCGTCCGCTGGGTGACGATCGGGATCGCCAACAGCATGGCGACGATTGCGCCGCCAGCAACGAATGTCAGGAGACTGACGAACCAGTTCTCGGCGCGGGTCAGCGCGCCAGCACTTGCTGGCTTGGCGGTCCGGACCGCAGGCGCGGGCATAACATCCGTCATGATTTAAACCTTCTCGACTGCGGGTTTGCCGAGCAGTCCCTCAGGCAGGAAGATCAGAGTGATGGCGAGGATGGAGAAGGCGGCAACGTCCTTGTACTCCCCCGAG
>JANNSA010000457.1:0-1502 GCA_031402115.1 Hyphomicrobiaceae bacterium
CGCGGCGTGAGGCGCATGATGGTCTCCAGCGGTTACGCCAGGGCAGCCTGTATCGCCCGCGGCGTCAAACAGGCTTCGCACACTTCCAAAAGTCGGCGCGTGAACGGCCGCCGCTCGGGATAGCGCGCACTCAATCCGACCAGTCGCACCAAACTCAAGAGCGAGTATGCCAGCAAAGACACTAACGTGCCACCGTCGGGGCTTCTGAGAGACTGATCGGCGAACGCCAAGGCCGCTCGCTTTATTGTGGCCGACGTCGCCGGGTTGCGAATGGCGAACTCAGCCAGGTGGCCCAGGAAGTTGCCCGCATCGAGTACCGGATCGCCGGCACAGTAAAGATCGAAGTCGAGCAGGTATAATCGAGTGCCAGCAACGAGCACTTGGTCGGGATGAAAGTCGCGGTGAATTCCGCACGACGCAGTTGCCGTTAGATTGCCGGCTAGTTGTTCACACGCGTCGCGCAATCGACTCAACCGGAACGCCCAGTGCGGACACGAGCCGGCCAAATCGTTCAGGCGGGCGGCGAGAATTGCCATTTCGTCTTGCATTGAATGAGTCCGACAGGTCATGACGAACACGTGATGGAGCTTATGCATCGCGTCAGCGATTCGGCGCGCCAAATGTGTTGGTTCACCCGCAATCAAGGCCGGCAGCGCCGAAGTGCCGCTGACCTTACGTTGCAACCACATGTTCAAGGCGGAGATCACTCCAATCGGCTCCGGTACGGACACGCCATCGGCGCTCGCGTCGTCAAAGCCGTGACGCCAGAGTTGATTCATCAAGGCGAAGGTGTTGCGATCTGCACCCTTAGCCCTGGCCTTGCCGATCCAGGTCACGGGGCGGGTAGCGCGTTCGGGATCAACTGTCACGTCATATTCGATTAGGTAGCGTCGGCCCGGCTTGTAGCGGACGACCCGAACGGCCAGCAGTTCCAGACTTTCAGTGGCAAATGCCAGGGAAGTCGTCAGGATGATGACGTCACCTTTGACACCGATCGCCGGCTGAAAAGTCACCGGGACTTCACGAGGAATCTGCAGGTACGTCATTTCGACACCGGCAACGGTTTGAGTTGCGACCGGCAATTGTCCCTGACTGGCACCTGCGGCCAGATTGAACAGATTGACGATACCCTTCTTCAGCGATTCAGCACCACCGTCCGGGATTCGGATCAGCGCAAGCTGCAGCGATGTCGGGCCCTCGAAGCGCTGAGTGTACATTACTTCCGAGGCCTGCATCAGCTTGTCCCACTCCACCGGAGCCAGAGCGTTTTTCAGTGCGTCTCTGACGGCGATAAACTGAGTCGCATCGCCTTCGGACATTTTGCTCTGCACAATCTGCAGAACTTTTTCGCAGATCTTTGTCTTCTCAATTTCGTCCCACACCGCCTGATAGTGTTTCTGTTGATAATCCCGTTCAGGATTGTGCATCCCGTAAACGGCCATGAACGCTCCCGGTGGAGCTGCATCACGCAGATCACCGGCGTTTGCCGCTCCGGTGCCGAA
>JANNSA010000458.1:0-9367 GCA_031402115.1 Hyphomicrobiaceae bacterium
CACCATGCCCCTCCTCGACGTGCGCAATCTGACGGTGGAGTTCGCGACGGCCAAGGGCAAGCTCCGGGCCGTGCACGCGTGTGATTATCAGGTTGATGCCGGTGACGTGCTGGCGGTGGTTGGCGAAAGCGGCTCGGGCAAGTCCGTCGCCATGCTGGCAGTGATGGGGCTCTTGCCATGGACCGCGACCGTGACGGCCGACCGCATGAGCTTTGCCGGCCGCGATCTGCTGACGATTGCCCCACGCGAGCGCCGGAAATTGGTCGGCAAAGACTTGGCGATGATCTTCCAGGAACCGGTCGCCAGCCTCAATCCGTGCTTTACCGTCGGCTTTCAGATCGAAGAGAGTCTCAGGACCCACAAGGGCATGAGCAATCGCGCCGCACATTCCCGCGCCCTTGAGCTGCTCGACGCGGTTGGTATCCCCGAACCAGAGCGGCGGTTGCGCCAGTTCCCGCATCAGTTATCCGGCGGCACCTGCCAGCGCGTGATGATCGCCATCGCCATCGCCTGTGAGCCCAAGCTGCTGATCGCCGACGAGCCGACCACAGCTCTCGACGTGACCATTCAGGCGCAGATCTTGGACCTGCTGCTGGAGCTGCGCCAGCGCATCGGAATGGCACTGGTGCTGATCACCCACGACATGGGCGTCGTTGCAGAGACCGCCGAACGCGTCATCGTGCAATATGCCGGCCAGCAAGTGGAGCGTCAGGACGTACACGGGTTGTTCGCCCGGCCGGCGCACCCCTACACCAAGGCTCTGCTGGCGGCGCTGCCCGAGATCAGCAGCGGCGTCGCGGGCGGCCGCCAGCCATTACCTTCCATCGCCGGCATCGTGCCCAATCTCGCCGCGCCGCCGGCCGGCTGCTTGTTCCACCCGCGCTGCACGATCGCGGCGGAAGTCTGCCACACAAGGCTGCCGCCCCGCGCCAGCGCTGCAGCGGGTGAAGCGCTGTGCCATTTCCCGCTGACAGCCCTGCTTGAAAGCGTTCCAGCCTAACACAACCCAGCCCAACACAATCCAGCCTAACACAACAAGGACTGCCGACCGCCATGTGCACCGCCCGCTGCCAAGCCCTGCTCGCCTCGCGCGTATCTCAGCCGGCCATGCCGCCGCGCCGGCCCGCGCGGCCGTCAGGTGGCACTGACCGGCCAGCGACGCGGCTGCGCGCGAGCGTGCCGCAGTTCACGCATGTTGTCGATCTCACGCATGTGCTCAGGCCCGACTTTCCGACCTATTATGGCTATCCGACTTTTGCCATGAAGCAGAACGCTCGCGCTGAGGTGGATCGCTTCAACGGCTTTGAGTGGACACTGGACGAGCACACCGGCACGCATTTCGATGCGCCGTTCCACACCAGCAATCAGGGCGCTACCGCGGACGCCGTGCTGGCAACGGAACTGGTGGTGCCACTCGCGGTGCTCGACGTGCGCGAGCAGGCCGCCAGCGATGACGACTACGCCATCACGCCAGACGATGTTGCGACCTACGAGAAGCTGTTCGGGCCGCTGCCGGATGGTTGTTGTGTTGCCTACAACTCAGGTTGGGACGCGCATGTGTTCGGGGACAAATTCCGCAATGCCGATGCCCGGGGCGTCATGCATCATCCCGGCCTGCACGCTGAAACCGGCGCTCTGCTGATGGAGCGCGATCTCGCTGGCATCGCCTGCGATACGCTGTCGTTCGATCTTGGCAACACCGTTGACTTCCCGGTGCACATGGCTTGGTTGCCGGCCGGCCGCTGGGGCCTCGAATGCGTGGCCAATCTCGGCAATGTACCGCAGGCGGGCGCCACGATCGTTGTTGGTGCACCGCGCGTGTTGGGCGCCTCCGGCGGTCCCGCCCGCGTCTTTGCTCTGATCTGAGGCGTAGGACCATGATGGCAGCACGCACGCAGGCCGATCCGCTCATCATCCGGGCGAGCGGTCTGAGCCGGTCCTACGACGTTCGGCGCGGCTTGTTCGGCAAGCCAACTCTGCTGCGGGCGGTTGAAGACGCCAGTTTCACTGTGGCGCGCGGCAAGACGCTGGCGATTGTCGGCGAGAGCGGCTCAGGCAAGTCGACCCTGGCGCGCCTCGTCACCATGATCGAGCCGCCAACCGCGGGGCAGTTGACGATTGATGGCATCGACATCGCCAGGGCCACTCCGGCGGAACGCAAGCACTTGCGGCGCTCGGTGCAGATGGTGTTCCAGAACCCCTACGGCTCGCTCAATCCGCGCCACACTGTCGGCACCATTCTTGGCGAACCGCTCGCCATCAACACCGACCTGAGCGCCGCTGTCCGGCGCCAGCGTGCGCAAAGCCGGTTGAGCGATGTTGGTCTCAGGCCCGAACATGTCGATCGCTATCCGCATATGTTCTCCGGCGGCCAAAGGCAGCGCATCGCTATCGCCCGCGCGCTGATGCTGGAGCCGAAGATCCTGATCCTCGACGAACCGGTGTCGGCGCTAGACGTTTCTATCCAGGCGCAAATCCTCAACCTGCTGGCGGATCTGCAGGCGCGGCTTGGCCTCAGTTACCTGTTCATCAGCCATGCGCTAGGCGTCGTCCGCCACGTCGCCGATGATGTGCTGGTGATGTATCTCGGCCGCGTCATCGAGACGGCGCCGGTCACCGATCTGTTCAGCCAACCCAGGCACCCCTACACGCAAGCACTGCTTGCCGTCACGCCTGTCGCTAATCCAAGCTCCCGGCGCGTCCGGTTGAAACTGACCGGCGAATTACCGTCGCCGATCGATCCGCCGCCCGGCTGCGCGTTTCACCCGCGCTGTCCGCACGCCAACAAGCGCTGCAGTATCGAGCTACCCGCGCTACGCGCCGCTGGCCAGGGTCGGGTAGCGTGCCATGCGGTGGAAGAAGGCCGGCTGGAGCGGGTGCCCGCTTTCGCCTGATGCGGGGCAGTACGCATGACATTTGGGGGATTCGACAAGCCCGGCCCAGCCTGTGATAGATAATGCGGAGGCGATGGGGATTGCCGCCAACGGCGCGTGGGTGAGACTGGGGAGGCTGAAAATGGCCAGGATGGCGGGCGGCACGCGGATCACCGCGATAAGTGTCGTGGCCTTTGTTGTTGGTCTGCTACCCGCCAGCAGGGCTTGGGCGGATGGGGCCGAGGACTGCAGCCAGGCCGTCGATATGACACTGCGCGTCAGTGGCTGCAGCGCCATCCTCAAGGAGTTCCCCGACGTTGCGGCTGCCCTCAGCAATCGCGGCCAGGCGCTTGCCAGCATGGGCAAGCTCGACGAGGCGCTCGCCGACCTGAGCCGCGCCGTTGCAATTGATCCCAAACTGCAACCCGCCTGGTACAACCGCGCCACGGTGCGGCTGAGCAAGGGCGACCGCGCCGGCGCTGTCGCCGATTTGACTAAGGCGATCGAGCGCGACCCTTTCGACCCCGCAGCGCTGGAACTGCGCGGCCAAACGCTGAACGCCGGCGGCGCGACCAATTTGGCCCTCGTTGATTTCGACAAAGTCATCAAGTTGTGGCCAAACCGGCCAGCCGCCTACAATAACCGCGGACTCATTTACGCCGGGCGCGATAACTTCGCAGGCGCGCTCGCAGACCTCGACAAGGCAGTCGGTGTTTCAGACAAGGACGCTGATCTGCGCCTTAACCGGGCCACGATCCTGCATCGTATGGGCGACAAGGCACGGGCCATCATTGATCTGGATTTGGCGGTGGCGCTCGACCCGAAAAGTGCACGCGCGCACAATGATCGCGGCACCGTGCTGATCGATGTTGGGCGCAACGACGACGCCGTGACAGCGTTCGGGCTAGCGTTGGCGCTCGCCCCCGAGTTGCTGGAAGCGCGGCAAGGCCGGGCCCGCGCCTATGGTGCGCTGGGCCGCCATGACGAGGCGATCACCGATATCGATATGCTGTTGGCCAAGACACCGAATGACGCGCGCTGGATGGCTTTGCGGGCCGATGTGCGCAAGGCACAAGGGCGTTTTCCAGAAGCCATGACCGATTATTCGTCGGCGCTGAACGCCAAGCCAGACTTGCTCTCGGCTCAGCTTGGCCGTGCGCAAACCGCCGCAGTAATCGGACGTCACGACATCGCCGTGCCAGACTTCACCGCCTATCTCGAACGGACGCCCAATGACCCGATTGCCCTACAGGGCCGCGCGCAGTCGCTGCTGGCTGGTGGCGATGCCGCCAAAGCCATGGTCGACCTGGAGATACTCGGCCGGTTGGCGCCTAAGGACGCCCGCATCCGCCGTTTGATGGGTGACGCCCTGCGGGGTGTTGGCCGGAGCCAAGATGCCAAGGATGCCTATGACGACGCGTTCGACCTTGATCCGGAAGACGAGGATGCGCTGTTTGGCCGGGCCCAAGCGCTGGAGGCGATCGGCGACAAGGACGCTGCGATGGCCGACTATCGCGCCGCCCTCGCCAAGCGTCCGAGCCTGGTCGCCGCCAAGGTGCGTTTGGATGCATTGACGGGCGTGCCGCCAAAGTTCGTCCCGCTCAAAGGCGCCAAGAAAGCCAAGAAAGGCCGGCGGATTGCCAAGAAGCCGCCGGTACTTGTGCCGGTTCCCGCACCGTAGCGCGGAATCGGCAGGCTCGGCCGTTTTCCGCCGTCCACGGCAAGGCCGCTAAAAGGTGGCACATCGCGCTTTCGCGACAGCGACCCGTAATGGCGGAGTACGGCCTACGACCGGTAGCCAGGGTCTTGTTCATCGAGCATCGCGCGGAGTTCGCTGAAGTGCAGTTCGCAGCCGCCGGGGTAGTCAGCCCATTGTTGCGCTGTCTTGCGGGCGACGGCGTCGCTGGCGATGCGCAAGGGCCGGCCCGTCGCGAGCGCCGTAAGGTAGGTCTCGCAGGATCGCTCAAAGTAATACAGCGTGTCGAAGGTGTGGGCGACCGAGCCGCCAATGATCATGACGCCGTGATTGCCCATCACCATGACAGTCTTGCCCGGATTAGCGGCAAAGCCGCGCGATACGCGTTCAGCCTCCTCATCCAACCCCATGCCATCATAGCCATCGTCGATGATCACGCGGTCGTAAAAGCGCATGCAGTTCTGGTCGATCGGTGGCAGCGTTGAATCCGCAAGGCAGGCCAGCGCCAGTGCGTATTTGGAATGCACGTGAATGACGCAAGTAGCGTCTGGCACATTGCGGTGAATGGCGCCGTGCAAGTGCCACGCCGTCGGGTCAGGCGCATTGGGCTTGTCCATCGTGCTGGCGTCGTCCGCATCGAGCAGCATCAGACTTGACGCCGTAATGCGTGAAAAATGCCGGCCGTTGGGATTGATCAGGAACTTGCGGCCATCAGGCGAGACTGCCAGCGACAGGTGATTGGCGACGGCCTCGTGCATGTTCAACCGCGCCGTCCAACGGAATGCGCAAGCTAGATCAATGCGCTCCTGCCAATTGTCCATATTGGTCCTGAGCGACGTAACGATGGCAGACATGGCAGTGCACTCCTCGCTGAGCTGACCTTCGGTTACACGGCAATCCTCGACACTAGCATCACACACGGTCAGCTGATCGACACGCAAGTGTTCATGCGAGTCAAAGCAACCGGCCCTTGGCCCCGATCGCGCGACCAGCGCGTTGCCGCACTGGTCTCGACCCACCAAGGCGACCGCAATCCCCGCGCGCCGGTGCTACTGAGAGTCGAGTGTCGGCGTCGGCGACACGCGTTGCCGCAGCCGGCCCGTGACGCTGTTGTCCGCATCACTGCTAAGCGGCGAAGCGCCAACCACCGCACCCGGATTGCCCATCCCGGTATTGCCGAGGCCAGGGCCCTGCCCGAAGGACGGCCCGTTATTGGCGGGCACACGGCCATCAAACTGGCCGCGCCGCGCCGGCGGTGGGCCGATGTTCTGTTCGATCACCACGTCAATCGGCCCACCGGTCATGACCAAGTGCTCCATGCCGTCGCGGTAAACCAGCATCAACTTGCGGTTGCCATCAATCGAGACGATCTCGCTCAGGCCAATGCGGCGATCCCGCGCGCCCGTGGTGCCGCCAAGGAATTGGCCGCGAAAGAACCAGGCAGCACCCGCCAGCAACCCGAAGATGACCAGGAATATTGCAATCCACTCAAACATGACCGTCGTCCTCCGCCCGCTGCCCCAACCTGACGCCCACTGCCAGCTCAATGCACTAACTGGCAACATAGTGTGGCGGTGATCTGATCATCGCCCTCTGCCAGGGTTTGCTTCTCCCCTTGAGCATTCGCCCAACTGGTCTTTTGCAACCGGGCGACGCAGAATTTCACTCCGTCTTAACGCTGTTTGCCCGATTGTGCGAGCTATCAAGCCGGGTCCAGGCTGTTTGTACAGCAGCCGGACTGTCGTCGTTGTAGCTTCGAATCAGTTAGTTTGCGTCACCATGAGTCATATCGAAGTGCCGAGCCCGTCCGCACGCCCCCGCAGCAACCGGCCGCGCGAGGCCTTCACGGGCTTTATCGCCCTGGCCGCCGTGATTGCCGCAGTCATCATGTCGGCAGTTGGCATCCTTGCCAAAGACGCTGGCGAGCCGATCATTCTTGTCATCCTGGCCGTGCTGGCGATGACCGGCGTCTTCTTCATGTTTGCCACCGCCGCTGGACTGGTACGCTTCGCCGAGGAGCAGAACAGCCAGAACTTGCTGGAAGCTTGGTGCGAGGCCGACAATGAAGGCCTGCATCTGGTCAGCCCAGACGGCTGGGTCGCTTACAGCAGCAGCGCCTTCAGCCGGCTGTTGGGCGCCGATGATGTCACCGATGGCCGCTGGCTTGATCGGGCACTGTTGCACTCGTCGGGCGGCTTGGAAGCCGCTTACCGGCTAGCACAGGCGGCAGCCACAAGGCAGGCCTGGATCGAGAACGTTGAGCTCGACAAGGGCGCGGGCCAGTTGCGCATCGCGGTTTCGCATCTGGTCGCGCCTGATGGTGAACCGCTGATCGCGTGGCGCGTGACGGACCGGTCTGCCGCTAGCTTCAACAGTGACGCGGACCCGGCTGACGCGGCGGCCGGCACAATTCTGGACAGCCTGCCATGCGCAGCTTTGCTGATCCGGCCGGATGCAAAAGTGCGGCTCAATGTTATGCTTGCCAGTCGCCTTGGCCGCGACGGCGCGGCAGCCCAGATGTCTGAACTGAACCAGATCCTGACGCGCGGCTCGGCCACCGCGCTTGCTGATTGCCTGAGCACACTGCAAACCGGCGACACCGCCACCCTTGAACTCGATTTTATCACCTCAGCCAGTCAACCGCAGCGGCTTGCCCTGCAGCTCAGCGGCGCCAACGCTGCCGGTGATGCCTTCGCTCTTATTGCCGCAAACGGCCGGTCGATGGCGGCCGCTGGGCATAATCTCGAGCAAAGTCTGGCGCGATTCTTCGAAGCGGCGCCCATCGCCATTGCCGCTGTTGACCGGCATGGTGGCATCGGCCGTGCCAACGCGGCCTTCGTGCGCATGTTTGGTGAAGCCACGGCGGAGCTGACCGGCAGTGGGCTGCTGGGGATTGTTTCGGCTGACAGCCGTGAAGCGGTGAAACTGGCATTCGCCGCTGCTGCGGGCGGTGGTGATGTGGCGGCGCGCACGCCGATAGAATTCAAGTTCGGCAAGGATGGTGTCCGGGACGGGCGGCTCTATATCAGCGCCGACGCCGAGCCAGCGGGCCCCGCGGAGTCCTTTGTTCTCTACGCCATCGACACGACCGAGCAGAAAGAGCTGGAGGCGCAATTTGCCCAAGCACAGAAGATGCAGGCAGTCGGTGTGCTCGCCGGCGGCATCGCGCACGACTTCCGCAACGCCCTGATGATCATCATCATCGGCTTCTCGGATTTGCTGCTGGCCAACCACCGGCCGAACGATCCCTCCTATGCCGACATCATGGCGATCAAACAGAACGCCAATCGGACTGCTAACATGGTGCATCAATTGCTCGCCTTTTCGCGCCAGCAAACTTTGCGTCCCGCCGTTCTGTCGCTGACCGAGGTGCTATCGAACTTTAAGTCGACATTCGCGCGCGTGCTGGGTGAGCAATACAAGCTGAAGGTTGAGCCGGGTATCGATCTGTGGCCGGTCAAAGCCGATGCGACACAGCTTGATCACGTCATCATGAACCTGGCCGTCAACGCCCGCGACGCTATGCCTAAAGGCGGCCACCTGACGATCACGGCGCGCAACGCCATTGCCGCCGAAGTCGAGGCGTCGCCTGACAAGGGCTTGGTGCCTGGCGACTACGTGCTGATGGAAGTCAGCGACACCGGGTCGGGCATGCCACCTGAGGTGCTCGCCAAGATCTTCCTGCCATTCTTCACGACCAAGGACATCGGCAAGGGAACTGGCCTGGGGTTGTCGATGGTCTATGGTATCGTCAAGCAGACTGGCGGCTACATCTATTGCGACTCGACGCCAGGTGCGGGCACCGCGTTCCGCATCTATCTGCCGCGCTATACCGGTCAGTTGTCAGTGCCGGCGGCACCCAAGCCCAGCGGCAAGGACATGAGCAAAGTCAAGGACATGACCGGTACTGGCACCGTGCTGGTGGTGGAAGACGAGGAGGAAGTACGCCGCTTCGCCAAGCGTGCGCTCGAGCGTCAGGGCTTCACTGTGATCGGCTGTGGCTCGGGCCGCGAGGCGCTGGAAGCGATGGCGGCGCAGACTAAGGCAGGGAAGAAGATCGACATCGTCGTCAGCGATATCGTCATGCCGGAAATGGACGGACCGACGCTGTTGCGCGAAATCCGCAAGACGCATCCCGACCTCCGCATCATCTTCATGTCCGGCTACGCCGAGGGCGCCCTGGAAAGCCTGGACGATGCGACGGAATACTCGTTCCTCAGCAAGCCCGTGCACATGAAGGACCTCGTGGAAGCGGTCAAGCAAGGTCTGTCACGGAGCTGATCGAAGGCCACTGGCGCACGCGTGCCCGCGCACGGGTGCTTGTCGGTGGTCACGGAGGGTGATATTCCTTTGTGATCACAAAGTGAGCCGAACGATCCGCCCGGTGCGCATCCGCGCCACCGCTGGTCGGACGGCGAACTGAGCCTGAACAAACTGCAACTGGCTTGCATCGAGGAACTTCCATGGCCCAGAACACTGCCCTGACCGCTGCTGCCCAAACCGCTGCTCCGAGCAAGAACGCTGCCTTGAAGGTCCGTCATACGGCTGCCGTGCCGCGCGGCATCTCGACCAAGAGCATCTACGCAGCGAAGGCCAAGAACGCCGAAATATGGGACGTCGACGGCAAGCGCTACATCGACTTCGCGGCGGGCATAGCGGTCGTCAATACCGGGCATTGCCACCCAACCATCATGGCGGCGGTGCAAACGCAGTTGCAGGATTTCACGCACACCTGCTTCAATGTCGCGCCGTATGAAGAGTACATCGCGGTTGCTGAACGCCTGAACAAGGCGGTGCC
>JANNSA010000459.1:0-8757 GCA_031402115.1 Hyphomicrobiaceae bacterium
ATCGCAGGCATAGGCAGCGCGCCGCTGATCCTGGTTGAGACCGTTGAGGATGACGCCGGTGCTGAGGCCCAGGAAATTGTAGACCTGACCCATCCACTCGCTGTCGCGCCGCGCCAGATAATCATTGACTGTGACGACGTGCACGCCCTTGTCAGCCAGCGCGTTGAGATAGACCGCCAGCGTTGCTACCAGGGTCTTGCCTTCGCCCGTCTTCATCTCGGCGATCCGGCCGCCATGCAGCACCATGCCGCCAATCAGCTGCACGTCGAAATGGCGCTGGCCGAGCGAGCGCTTGGCACCCTCGCGCACCGTTGCGAAGGCTTCCGGCAGCAAATCGTCAAGCGGGCGGCCATTGGCAACTTGCTGCTTGAAATCAGCAGTACGCCGGCGCAGGTCATCGTCGCTGAGTTTATGCACTTCCGCTTCCATAGCGTTGATCGCCTCAACCTTGGAGCGGAACGACTTGACCTTGCGGTCGTTGGAGCTGCCAAACATCTTATGAGCCAGCGAAGTAATCTTGTTCAGCATCGGGGCGAAGTCCTTTGCGGCGCGGGCTGTTGCGGCGGAGCCCACCCGAAACCGGGTAGCGCACCATCAATTCAAGCGATCACGGGCTCGCAGCCAAGGCGGGCGGCCAAGTCCGTGCGGGAAAACACAAGTCAGGGAGATAGGAGCGAGCCGTCAAGCTGTCAACGCGCCTTGCCGCGCCTGGGAAGCGGGGCTGGGGCGCAGTGTTCAACTTCGGCTTGGCAACACCGGTGGGTTCGGAGCACAGGATCTGCGCCGAAGGTGTACCACGCGGCCCCGTGCTTGCCTCAGCTTAGCGGGTTGTCGTAGGTCCGGGCGGCATTGGCCAGGGCGTCGGCGGCCAGTTTGTCCAAGCTGGTTTGCATGCGGGCGCGCAGGTCGCTGAGCACCGCCTTGGTGGCTGCCTCATCGAGGCCCGTGCGATCACCAAGAATTGCGCCGACTTCAATGGGCTCAGGCACGCGGATGCTGGCGATGCGGGGGCCAGCCGGCTGCGGCACATAGCGGTTGAGCGTATCACGCAGGGTGCCGGAGCAGTAATCATAGCGAATGCGCTTGAGGTTTTCCGCCACATGTTCCTGGCTCCAGCGCGGGCCTGCATAAAGGCTGGGCTGAAATCGCAAGGAGCGGCGCATGGTTTTTAGCAAAGCCTTGGCGCGGCCAGAGGGCTCGGCATCAAGCTGGCGAGCGCGGCGTTCGGCCAGGCGCAAGACCGGGTCCCAAGCGATTTCGAGAAACGCGCTGTCAAGATCGCCGGTGACGGGCGCCGCTACAGGTAACTCAGGCACGATAGCGCGGAGTTGCTGGCCAAGCTCGGTTAGCAAGCGCGCCTGACGGCCCGCATAGGACAAGCCCGGTCCACTGATGCCAGCGGCGGCTTCATCGCGCGCGAGCAGTTGCTCGTACAGATTGACCACCTGCACAGCAGGGTCACCCGTGCCGGCATCGAGACCAAGCCGGCCGGCGGTGTAGGCAATCTCAGCGCGCAAGCGCGGCTCGACATCGCGCGTGAAGCGCAGTTTCCAGACGATTGGCGCGATCATCGCTGGGCGCATGTCGCCCGCTGCGCGCGATGCCCGGACTGCCGACACGGCCATGTCGACAACACCAGGGAACAGCGGCGCAACGTGGTCGCCGTGCCAGCCGACATCGCCTTCAGGATGCAGCAGCACGCCGTGCCCCTTCAGCGCCCATTCGACTGACCAGGCTTTGCCCTGAGCGCCGGCGCCTGGCACCTGCGCTATCAGGCCGTTTTTCAGCCAGAACCATTGCGCGGCGGCGCCGAGGCCATTGACGATGTGATGCGTTGCCCAGCAGCCGCACAACGGCGCGACGCGGCTGGTGATGACCTTGTCGAGCATCCAGTCGGTGAAGAATTCCGGGTGGTTCGGCGCCAGGAACGCCGAAGTTGCTGGGTTGACGGCCGCACGCAGGCGCAGCTCATCGGCACGCGGCAGATCAATCTCGATGACGTCGCTCAAGCCGCAGATGCCGGGCACCCGGTTGACGAACGGTACCTCGCGCAGCACCGGAATGCCGGCCAGACAGATCAACTTAACCACCGGCGCGATGGCGCGAACCAGCAGCGGGCTCGGCGACGGCGGCACAAAGGTGTCGAGGCGTGCCGATCGCATTGGCTTTGGGTTCGCGGTTTGTTCAAGTGCCATGCGGTGGGGAACTCACGGAAAGCCAATGGCCAGGTCGACGCAGCGATTGCAACCTTTGTTGTCGCACAAGTTTACGACTAACCCGTTGACGGGGAAGGCGACTGCCACGCTATGCGCAGTCAATGGCGCCGCTGGCAGGCGTCTAAGGCGAGGCATCGTGTCTTGCTGCGGCCAGGATTGGAGGTGCTAGAAGCCAGCGCTGCAAGGGCGGGGGACAGCTATGTATGACATTATCGCGGCGATCATTCTGGGTGTCGTCGAGGGGCTGACGGAGTTCCTGCCGATTTCCTCCACGGGGCACCTGATACTGGCGCGGCATCTGCTTGGCGTTGACGGCGCACAGTGGGAAACCTTCGACATTATGATCCAGCTCGGCGCTATCCTTGCTGTCGTGGTGGTCTATTGCCAGCGCCTGTGGTCGACGCTGGTGCGGCTGCCAAGCGACCCGTCAGCGCGGCACTTCGCGCTGCTGCTGTTGGTTGCCCTATTGCCCTCGTTGGTACTTGGGGCGATGTTCGGCAGCACCATCAAGCGCCTGTTGTTCAATCCCATCACAGTTGGCACCACTTTGATCCTGGGTGGCCTTGTGATCATTGCCGTCGAGCTGACTGCGCGGCAGGCGAAGTACCGTGTAGTCGAAGAGGTGCCGCTGCTGACGGCCTTGTGGATCGGCCTGATCCAGACAATTTCCATGGTGCCGGGCACGTCACGCTCGGGCGCGACCATCATGGGTGGCCTGACTTTAGGCCTGGACCGCCGCACGGCTGCGGAGTTTTCGTTCTTCCTGGCCATCCCGACCATGCTCGCGGCCTTTGCCTACGAGGCCTGGAAAGGCCGGGATACGATGGATTTTAGTTCCGCCGGCCTCATCGCCATCGGCTTTGTTGTCTCGTTCCTGTCAGCGCTGGCGATTATCCGGCCGTTCCTCGCCTATGTCAGCCGGGTCGGCTTTATGCCGTTCGCCTACTACCGGATCGCGCTCGGAACCTTGGTGCTGACGCTGTTGGCACTGTAACTGCCCAGCATCGGTGGCCGAGGTGGCGTTTGACTGTTTGGCGTGGCTTCCCTTATAAGCCCGAGAATTCAATTGCCCACGCGTCGCTCGCCGTTGACCGATGCCGTTAGTCATGACTGGAGACTGTCGCCGTGAAGAGAACCTATCAACCAAGCAAGCTGGTGCGGAAGCGCCGGCACGGTTTTCGTGCTCGTTTGGCAACCCGCGGCGGCCGGGCGGTGCTGGCACGGCGGCGCTCTAAGGGACGCAAGCGGTTGTCCGCGTGATTGTTGACGCCCGCTCGTGATGCACCGGGAATCAAGCTGCGGCCGGTGGCGACACTCACTCGGCGCCGGGAGTTCCTTCGGGTGCGCGGTGGGCAGCGCTGGGCTGGCAAGGCGTTTGTGATCGAAGGCAAACCGCGCGATCCGCTTGATGCGAGACCGCCGCAGGTCGGCTACACGGTTACCAAGCAAGTTGGCAATGCGCCTGTGCGCAACCGTGTGCGGCGGCGCTTGCGTGAGGCCATGCGGCTTTGTGACCAGGGCTTGCTTTTGCCCGGCCACGATTATGTGTTGATCGGACGGGGGGCAGCCCTACAACGTCGCTTTGCGGCGTTGGTGGGTGATCTCGAAACTGCGCTGAGACAGGTGCAACGTGGCGGCAAGACCGCCAACGCGACATCATAATCCGGCGCGGGCAATACCATCGTGATCCCGTGACCTGGGTAGTCTGATGGACAAGTGGTGATCGGGCAGACTTTGAAGGGCCGGGCTTGACGGGCATGGATTTCAAACAGAATCAGAATTTCATCATTGCCATCGTGCTGTCGATGCTGGTGCTTGTTGGTTGGCAGTACTTTTATGCCATGCCGAAACTGCGCACAGAGCAAGAGCGGCGCGACAAGCTGGCCCAGCAAGAGCAGGTTGTGCAGCCGGGCCAAAGTGCGGCGGGCCAAGGTTCGGCGAGCCAGAGCGCGGCGGGGAATGCCGCGAGTGGCTCGAACAGCGCAACACCCGTAGCGCTGGCTGGCACTTATGTGACAGCGACCACTCTGACGCGAGCCGACGCTCTGGCGCGCAGCGAGCGCGTGAAGATTGAGACACCGGCGATCACCGGCTCAATCGCGCTGACCGGCGCGCGTCTGGACGATATTGTTTTCAACAAATACAAGCAGAGCATTGAGCCGGGCAGCCCGAATGAAACCTTCATGTCGCCGGCCGGCACCGATGGCGCGCACTTTATCGACTATGGCTATCGCGACGCCAATGGTCAGATATTGGTTGGTCCTGACGCCAAATGGACGTTGACCAACGGATCGGTTCTGACGCCGGCGACGCCGATCCTCTTGAGCTTCGACAGCGGCAAGGGTCTGGTTGTCCGGCGTACCATTTCGGTCGATGATAAGTACATGTTCACGGTGTCCGATGCGGTCGCCAACGGCTCGGACACAGACTTGGTATTGCAGCAAACCGCCACGATCATCAAGGTCGGCGAGCCAAAGATCCTGCCGCAATGGTATCTGCATGAAGGCTTCATCGGCTATTCCGGCAGCAAGGGTGTGCTCGAATGGACCTGGGCCAGCATCCTGGAGAAGGATCAGCCGTTCGACGCCAAAGGCGGCTGGGTTGGCATCACTGACAAGTATTTCGCCACGGTCCTGGTGCCGCCACAAGAGCGGGACTCAAAGCTCAAATTTGAGCACCTGAAAGAGGGACCCGGCGTCTATCTCGCTGAGTACAAGCAGGCCGCGACTAACATTGTTAAGGGCGCGACTGTCACCTTCGCGACCGATCTGTTCGCTGGCGCCAAGGAAACGCATACGATCGACGCGTATGCCAAGGCCAAGAACATACCCCTTTTCAACTACTTGATTGACTGGGGCTGGTTCTACTTCTTCACGCAGCCGCTGTTCTACCTGATTGACTACATCTACAAGCTGATCGGCAATTTTGGCCTCGCCATCCTGGCTGTCACAGTGATCGTCAAGGCGGCATTCTATCCGCTCGCCAGCCGCGCTTTCGAGTCGATGGCGCGGATGAAGAAGCTGCAGCCGGAAATGGCCAAAATCCAAGAGCTGTACAAGGACGACAAGCAGCGCCAGCAGCAGGCGGTGATGGAGCTGTACAAGACCGAAAAGGTCAATCCAGTCGCTGGCTGCTTCCCGGTGCTGCTGCAGATCCCGGTGTTCTTTGCGCTGTACAAGGTATTGTTCGTCACCATCGAGATGCGGCAAGCGCCGTTCTTTGGCTGGATCCGGGACTTGTCGGCGCCTGATCCAACCAACGTGTTCAACCTGTTTGGACTGCTGCCCTACACTATTCCTGCCTCGATCCCGTTCCTGCACCTGGGCATCTGGCCGTTGATTATGGGCGTCACCATGTGGCTGCAGATGCAGCTCAATCCGCCACCGCCCGACCCGGTGCAGGCCAAGATTTTCGCTTGGATGCCGGTGATCTTTACGCTGACACTGGGTGCGTTCCCGGCTGGCTTGGTGATCTACTGGGCCTGGAACAACCTGCTGACGATCATCCAGCAATACGTGATCATGCGCCGCCAGGGCGCGCCCGTTGAGTTGTTCGACAATGTCATCAAGAGCTTCAGCTGGCTGCTATCGTTCGTGCTGCCGGGCCAGCAGACTGCGACGGCAGCTGCCAGCGGCTCGGCTGGTGTGGTTGCAAAAGTTGCGGTTACCGTAGCCAAGGCCAGCCCGGCCAACGGCGATAGCGGCGGCGACACATCTGCTCAGCGCAAACGCACGCCCAAGCCAAAGAAGAACAAGGGTGGTTCCTGACGCGTAAGGGCAAGTCGAACAACAATCGCTGCGAATGCATCGGCAAACGGAGTTGTGACTGTGTAGAGTGCGAAAGGCCTTCTTCAGGCCGTATCGCACCACGAACGGCCGTGGGCGCCAGCCATGGTGCGATACGACGAAGACGCCTTTCGCACCCTACAACGCCGCACAGCCGCACTGGCAGTGATGCACTTGTTGTACTGACTGTCCTAAGCACTGAACTCTTTAACAGCGAAACCATCGGCTGCCTGTTGCGGTGAGCGCGCAGGCGGGTTCGAAACGAACGTCGCAACACGCTGATGCACCGGCAATTCTGACGCCTTCGGCGGCTTCTTGCGCCACCCACTGAATTGCGACGGGACACGAGCCCAGGCGCAGGCACCCATTAGCACTGCAGTAGGGAGCTGGCCAATTTCAGCGGATCAACGGGACACTCCAAGCGCCATGGCAACGACGACCAGCCAGCCCGCGCCACAGCCCGCCATCGCCGCCAAGTTCGTCACTGGCTCGACGATGCGCCATATCGTCGTGATGACCGCCACGGCGACGCTCGGACTGATGTCGATCTTCATCGTCGATCTCGCCAACATCTTCTTTCTCGGCCTGCTCAACGACGTGGAAATCACGGCGGCTGTCGGTTTTGCCAGCACCACCCTGTTCTTTGCAACCTCGCTTGGCATCGGACTATCCATCGCTGCATCGGCGCTGGTGGCACGGGCGATCGGCGCCGGCCAAGGCAGCAGCGCGGCACGGCTGGCAACGCATGCGCAGATTTACACCATTGCCGTATCAGCTTTGTTTGCCGTGCTGATGTGGCTGGCGACCCCGGACATTCTCGACGCCCTGGGCGCCACGGGCCGCACGCACGCGCTCGCCAAGCAATTCCTCGATATCACCATGCTGACGGTGCCGGCACTGGCGTCGGGCATGTGCTCATCGGGCGTCTTACGTGCCGTCGGCGATGCTCGCCGCGCCATGAATATCACGCTCTATACGGGGCTCATGAATGCCGCGCTCGACCCGCTGCTGATCCTCGGCATGGGTCTCGGCATCACCGGCGCCGCCATCGCCATGGTCATTGCCCGGCTGGTGATGATGGGGCTTGGCCTGTTTTTCGTTGCCCGGCATCATAACCTGATCGATTTCAGCCTGCTCCGCCGGCCGCGTTTGCCACTCGCGATGCCGGACCTCGCGGCGCTGAATGTAATCGCCATGCCAGCGATCCTGACCAACCTCGCGACGCCGTTCAGCAACGCTTATGTCACGGCGGCGCTGGCGCCATTTGGCGAGGGCACCATGGCTGCCTGGGCAGTGCTGGGCCGCGTCGCGCCGGTTGCCTTGTGCGGACTGTTCGCGCTGTCAGGTGCTGTTGGCCCGGTGATTGGCCAGAATATCGGCGCCGGTCAGTTTGGCCGGGTGCGCGAAACATTCACCAACGCTCTGATATTCGTCGGACTTTACACCCTGGTCGCCTGGATCGTGCTCGGTGCCGCGCAGTCGTGGCTGGCGGTGGCGTTTAACGCCAATGCTGAAGGCGCGCAGCTGATCGCAGTGTATTGTCTGTTTGTGGTGCCGCTGTTTTCATTCTGGGGGGCGCTGTTCGTCGCCAACGCCGCCTTCAACAATCTTGGCCGTCCGCACTATGCAACGCTCTTCAACTGGGGCCGCGCCACGCTCGGGACCATCCCGTTCACGCTGCTTGGGGCGCTGTGGGCGGGCGCTGGTGGCGTCGTGATCGGCAGCATGGCAGGCAGCGCCCTGTTCGGGCTCGGCGCAGTATACGTCTGCTACCGGCTGATCGCCGCACTCGGCAAAGCCAAACCCCTGGACGCCGGCTGAGGCGCAACGCAAATGCCGCATCGTCGTTGTGACGATGACGTTAAATCGTCCTTGTCAGGCACGGGCCGTTTGGTATGTCTAGCACGTGACAGCCTCAGATCGCGGAAAACCGTGGCGGCAAGGCTGATTGGGGAAGCGTTACGACTGGGCCGGGGTGCATAGAGTATGGACGCACAAGTCGCGTATTTCGTTCAGCTATTGATCAACGGCATCACCCTCGGCTCCATCTACGGTTTGATCGCCATCGGCTATACGATGGTTTACGGCATCATCGGCATGGTCAACTTCGCCCATGGCGACGTGTTCATGGTCAGTTCGTTCGTGGCGCTGATCGTTATCCTGCTGATGGGGCTAACCGGCGGTTCCGGTGTGTTCATGATCATCCTGGCACTGGTGCTGGTGCTGATCCTGGCGATGATCTCGGCATCGCTGTGGGGTTGGGCGATCGAGCGGGTAGCCTATCGTCCCTTACGCGGCTCATTCCGGCTGGCGCCGTTGATCACGGCGATCGGTGTTTCCATTGCCCTGCAGAACTTCGTTCAGGTCACTCAAGGCGCGCGGCCAAAGCCGCTGCAGCCGATCGTAACTGGCAGCTATCTGCTGATCGACAATCCGGTGTTCAGCGTCGAGCTCACCAACATCAAGATCCTCATCGTCGCCGTGACCGTGACGCTGATGTTGATCTTCACGCTGCTGATCAGCCGCACGTCGCTCGGTCGCGCGCAACGCGCCTGCGAGCAGGACATGAAAATGGCGTCGCTGCTTGGCGTCGATGTCAATCGTACGATCTCCATCACCTTCATCATGGGCGCGGCGCTCGCCGCCGTCGCTGGCACGATGTACCTGCTGTATTACGGCGTCATCGACTTCGACGACGGCTTCGTCGCCGGCATCAAAGCGTTCACGGCGGCGGTGCTGGGCGGCATTGGCTCCTT
>JANNSA010000460.1:0-4286 GCA_031402115.1 Hyphomicrobiaceae bacterium
GTTGTGCTGACTGTCCCGAGCTGTACGGCTACTGCCGTTTGGCGCGGCGCTTGCGGACGGGTTTGGTGGGCTGCACACCGTCGCCGGGCTCGGCTGTGCCGTCCGCACTGACGGTCTTGGCCGCCGTACCGCAATCGGTCAGCCAGACGTCAAACACGGGGTGCTCAACGGCGTGCAGACCGGGGCTCTGGGCGAACATCCAGCCGGAGAACAGCGGCTGTACCTTGCCATCGAGCTTGATGTCCTGCACGTCGACAAAGGCCGTCGTCTTGGGCGGCTCGGTCGGTGGCCGTGTGAAACAGGCGCGCGGCGTTACCTTCAGCGTGCCAAACTCAACCGTCTTGTTGAGTTCGACTTCCAGGCGGGAAATGCGCGCCGTGACCTTATCAAGAGCAGCAAACACCGCGATGCCGTTAGCGATCCGTTCAGCATGCGCCGGTCGTGACAACGGCGGGCCGCTCAGCAGCACCGCCGCTCCGGCAATTCCGATTACCGCGAGCAACCGCATGTTCTTGTCCAACCGCTTGAGCCAACTGCCTGACAACGCCCCAATGATCCAGCTATCGAGCCCGCGCGCCCGAAAGATGACGATTCATGATCATGCGTCGCACAGTCAGGGTTGGCGGGCAACAACGCGTAGCCACATGTAGCCGGCGCGAAGCTTGGCTCGTGGTGCCCGCGTCTGTATTTTCAGGTGTAGCACAGCGCTCAGTCCGGCTTCCAGGCGCCATAATCGCTGGCCGAAGCAGCGCGCTTGCCGCCCGCCAGGATACTGCCCGGCGGCCGGTAGGCGTGCGGCGTGCCGGTCATGTTTGGAACATGCGGCTTGTGCCAGCTTTGCGCCCGGAACACCTCCTGATTCGGCAGGTCATCCGTCGTATGGTGTAGCCAGCTGAACCATTCCGGCGGCACCAGTGAGGCTTCCGCCTGGTTGCGATAAATCACCCAGCGGCGCGGCGTGCCAAGCGGGCCGTTACCCTTATTCTGTACGAAGTAGCGATTGCCGAGTTCGTCACTGCCGACGAATTGGCCCTTGCGGAACGTCAGCCAGCGCGTGCCCCAAGTATTGCCGCCCCACCAGCAGAAGATCTCGCTGAACACGCCCATGTTGTCCTCGGGTTCCGAATGTTGCCGTCGTCTTATGGCAGCGCACGTTTGGCAATTCAACGTCTGGACTCAGACCCAGCCGCCGTCGACGATGAAGTTCTGGCTGGTGATCATGCGGCCATCGTCGGCGGTCAGGAACAGCACTAGGCGAGCGACATCCTCGGGGTACAGTTTTTCCTTCAGGCACTGGCGCGCCATCAGCTCCTTCTCGCCGGCTGCATCGAGCCATTTGCTGATCTGGCGCTCGGTCATCACCCAGCCCGGCGCGATGGTGTTAACGCGCACTTTGGCGGGTCCGAACTCGCGCGCCAGCGAGCGTGTCAGCCCGTGCACCGCCGCCTTGGCCGTGGCATAAACAGGCAATCCGGCCTGGCCAATGATCCAGCTGATGGAACCCATGTTAACAATGGCGCCGCCGCCGGCCGCCTGCATGCCCGGCAGCACGGCCTGAGCGGCAAAGAACTGGTGCCTGAGATTGACGGCGATGCGGTCATCCCAATAGGCGGCGGTGACCTCGGCGGTGGTGTGCCGGTCATCGCGCGCCGCGTTGTTGACGAGGATGGCCGGCGGCCCAACGCTGTGGCTGATTTCGGCGACAGTGCGGTTGAGCGCTTCCACATCCGTCAGATCGCAGCGGTGGAACGATTGTCCGGTGCGGGCGGCCAGCGCCTCGCCCGCCGTCGCATCAACGTCGATGAAGGCGACGCGCGCGCCTTGCGCCGCAAAGTGCTCGACCAAGCTGGCGCCAATGCCTGAGGCGCCGCCGGTCACCAGCGCGACCTTGCCTTTCAGGCTCGGATACTGAGCAAACTGCATCAGGCTAGCCCCCGGAGACCCGTCGCCGATCCCCGGTCGACCGGCTCATGCACTCAGGTCCGGGCGGATGGTGGAGCCGAACGGAATCGAACCGTCGACCTCTTGAATGCCATTCAAGCGCTCTCCCAACTGAGCTACGGCCCCACACTGTCGGGATATGTGTCAACGACAAGGGGCGCAGGGCCCAACGCATCGTCAACACGTCCGCTGCATAGGAGAGCCGCGACTGTAGAGCAAGCGAAAGTTACTGGGCAAGGGGCACGCCACGCAGAAGCTTTTGCGACCTTGTGCCCATGAACAAGCGCACAAGCCGGGGCGCGCCCGGCGAAGCAAAGGCACGTCGAACAAGAATCGCTGCGAGTGCATCGGCAAACTGGCTTGCGACTGCGTAGGGTGCGAAAGGCCTACTTCAGGCCGTATCGCACCACGAATGGCCGTAGCGCCAGCCTCTGGTGCGATACGGCGAAGACGCCTTTCGCACCCTACAACGCCGCACAATCGCGCTCCCGGTGATTTACTAGGTGTACTGACTGTCCTGGGGTACGACAGCCTACGTTTTAGCCACACGCAGCAAAAGAAAACCGACCCTGATATACCGCAAGGGCACGCAGAGGAGCCGGTCATATTGCGATGTTGATAGCGCGTCATGTAGACGCCGTCGAGTTTTGTCGTGCTGGTGGCAGCAGCTGGAAGTGGCAGAGTTCTGCCAGCTAAGGTATTTCGTATTTCTTAGCCCGGCATGCAGATCGTCGACACAGCCCTACTCCCGCTCCGCCCGAAGCTTGGCCCAGTGCGCCAGCCGCTTGCCGATCTCGCGCTCAAAGCCGCGATCAGGCGGCGCGTAAAATTGCGGCCGCGTCATCTCGTCGGGGAAATAGCTCTGGCCGGAGAAGGCGTCGGGGGCGTCGTGGTCATAGGCATAGCCGGCACCGTAACCCTCGTTCTTCATCAACTCGGTTGGGGCGTTGAGGATGTGCTTGGGCGGGCTCAGTGAGCCGTGCTCCTTGGCCGCGCGCGTGGCGGCCTTGTAGGCGACGTACACGGCGTTCGATTTCGGCGCCGTCGCGATGTAGAGGCAGGCCTGCGCCAGCGCCAGTTCGCCTTCAGGACTGCCGAGGAAATCATAGGCGTCCTTGGCGGCAAGCGTCTGCACCAGCGCCTGCGGGTCGGCGATGCCGATATCTTCCACTGCCATGCGCACCAGCCGCCGTGCCAGGAACAGCGGATCCTCGCCGGCTGCCAGCATGCGCGCCAGCCAATACAGCGCCGCGTCCGGGTCGGAACCGCGCACCGATTTGTGCAGCGCGCTGATCAGGTTGTAATGGCCGTCGCGGCCCTTGTCGTAGAGCGGCGCGCGGCGCTGCACAAGTTTGGTCAGCGCCGGCACGTCAAGCGCGGCAGCACCTTTGGGCATCGCCGCATAGACATCCTCGGCGAGATTGAGCAGGGCGCGGCCGTCACCATCGGCCATGCCGGTCAGGGCGTCGCGGGCATCGGGCTTCAGCGGCAGCGGCCGGTTTTCCAACTGCTCAGCGCGCATCAGCAGCCCAGCCAGCGCCGCATCGTCGAGGCGATGGAACGTCAGCACGCTGGCGCGCGACAACACGGCGGCGTTCAGCTCGAACGACGGGTTCTCCGTCGTCGCCCCAACCAGCGTGATGGTGCCGTCTTCCGTATAGGGCAGGAAACTGTCCTGCTGGCTGCGGTTGAAACGGTGGATTTCGTCGATGAACAGCAGCGTGCCAATGCCATGCTCCCGTCGCGCCCGAGCCCGGTCAAAACTCTTGCGCAACTCGGCGACGCCGGAAAAGATCGCGCTCAATTGCTCGAATTCCAGCTTGGTGGCGTGCGCCAGCAGCCGCGCCACGGTGGTTTTGCCCGAGCCAGGCGGCCCCCAGAATATGACGCTGGTCAGCCGTCCCGACGCGATCATGCGCGTCAGAATGCCTTCCGGCCCGACCAGGTGGTCCTGACCGATCACTTCGGTGAGCTTGCGCGGCCGTAAGCGATCCGCCAAGGGCCGTGGCGCGCCCTCGGAAAGTCCCGCCGCTGCAAACAGATTTGTCATGGCCATCAGTGATCACGGCGCGACCGCTGGTGTCCAGAACCAGGCGGCAAAGTTGTGCGTTTCAATGCTCAACTGCGACGATTGCAAGCATGCTTCGAACTGGACAGCAGCGACTTCGTCAGCTGCAGGGCCGTAGGTCGGGTCGAGCCCTTCGCGCGACCCGGCGCCACACGGACGGACCATGTGTTTGGCTCCCATCGCTATACGACGGGCGCCACCCGTGGTGTCGGGCCGCGCCGAGCGTCCGCCGTGGGGCGTCGGGGCGCGCGAAGGGCTTGACCCCACCAAATGTAAC
>JANNSA010000461.1:0-5615 GCA_031402115.1 Hyphomicrobiaceae bacterium
TGACGTTGCTCGGGCTTGGGCTGGCAGCTTTACTTGGACAGTCGTTCACGGGTCTTTCCGCACCGTCGTTCCCGCGCCTGTACATACCCGGCCTCAGCGAGTTGCCGTTCGTTGGCCGCGTCCTGTTCAGCCAGGATCTGATGGTTTACCTGTCCCTGGCCTTAGTGATTGGCGTTGCCTGGTTCCTGACGCGCACCCGCGCCGGGTTGGTCCTCCGCGCCGTCGGCGAAAATCATGACGCGGCGCACGCCATTGGCTATCCCGTGGTCAGCATCCGCTATGCCGCGATCCTGTTTGGCGGCGCCTGCGCCGGCCTCGGCGGCGCCTATCTGACCCTGGTGCAGACCCTGACCTGGGCGCAGAACATGACGGCCGGCCGTGGCTGGATCGCCCTTGCTCTGGTCGTGTTCGCGACCTGGCGGCCGTGGCGATCGGTGCTTGGCGCCTATTTGTTTGGCGGCATCACGGTGCTGCAGCTGCATGCCCAAGGCTTCGGCATCAAGATCCCTGCACAGTATTTGTCCATGCTGCCTTACATCGCGACGATTATCGTGCTTGTGCTCATATCGCGTGATCGGCAACGATCAAGCCGGGAGACGCCGGCGTCTCTCGGCAGAGTATTTTACGCCGCCCAGTAACAGTGGCGCGGTGGTGATCCGGCAAAAAACAGGGAGGAAGACGAAACATGCACACGATAAGCAGGCGCTCTATCGCAAAGGGCGCGGTTGGAATTGCGGCGATGCTGGCAATGGTTGGCCACGCCGCCGCCGCTGGCAAGATCAAGGTCGGGTTCGTTTATGTCGGCCCGATCGGCGATCACGGTTGGACCTATCAGCACAACCAAGGCGCCGAGGCCGTCCGCAAGGAATTCGGCGACAAGGTTGAAGTCACTGTTGTTGAGAACGTGCCCGAGGGGCCGGACGCCGAGCGGGTGATTACCCAGCTCGCCCAGGACCACCAGCTGATCTTCACGACATCATTCGGTTTCATGAACCCGACGCTGAAGGCGGCCGCCGCATTCCCCAACGTCAAGTTTGAGCACGCCACTGGCTTCAAGAAAGCCGACAATATGGGCCTGTTCAACGGCCGCTTCTATGAAGGCCGGCACGTCGTCGGCCTGATCGCCGGCAAGATGACGAAGAGCAACACCATCGGCCACATCGCCTCGTTCCCGATTCCGGAAGTGGTGATGGGCATCAACGCCACGTTCCTGGCGGCCCGTAAGGTCAACCCGGCCGTCAAAATGAAGGTTGTTTGGGTCAACACTTGGTTTGATCCCGGCAAGGAAGGCGATGCCGCCAAGGCGCTGATCGATCAGGGCGCCGACGTCATCACGCAACACACCGACAGCCCGGCAGCTATCAAGGTCGCCGCTGAGCGCAAGGTCTGGACCGTCGGTCAGGCTTCCGACATGGCGCAGTTCGGTCCCGAAGTGGTGCTGACTTCCATTGTCGACAATTGGGCGCCGCACTATATCACCAGCGTCAAGTCCGTGTTGGACGGAACGTGGAAGAGCATGGACGTCTGGGAGGGCCTGAAGGAAGGCACTGTCAGCATCTCGGCGCTGAATGCCGCGATCCCGGCCGACGTTCAAGCCATGGCAATGCAGGCGCGCGACGATATCATCGCTGGCAAGCTGCATCCGTTCACTGGCCCGATCAAGAAGCAGGACGGCACCGAGTGGCTGAAAGAAGGCCAGACAGCGCCTGACGGCGATATGCTCGGCATGAATTTCTACGTCGAAGGCATTGAGGCCGAACTGCCGAAGTGATCGAGAGTTAGCCCTGGCTCCCCGTCGCGCGTGGCGGGGAGCGACTTTCCGTTTCCGCGACCCGCCGCAGCGCCTCGTTGACCTGGCTTTGCCAACCAGACCCGCCGGCCTTGAAGTGAGCGATCACGTCCGGATCAAGCCGCAGTGACACCAGCGTCTTGGTTGGCTTTACTTGCGGTCCGCGCTGACCGCGATAGCGGGCGACGATGTGCGGTGCTACCTCGGTCGCGGGCCGCGACCGGCTCAGCATCTCGTCGGACATCGGTAGGTTGTCAGGGTCGGCAACGGCGCCCGCAATAATCCTTTGCTCGTCTTCCAGCGTCAGCGATTCGAGGTATCGCAGGGCACGCGCGCGGGGCGGCCAGTCAACTGGAATGCGTTGGGACTAGATCAAGACGTGGAGTTTGTTGCCGATGAACCCAGTCGCGCTCCATCGTTCCTCGCCATAGTTCGCCCGTACATCTTGCCGAAATTCAGTGTCTTGCCAGTCGAATTGGTTGACGCAGACGAAGTCGACATCATGCTTGACAAGATTAGTCGCTCGCTGGTTTTCATCCCATCCGTAACCGATAACGTTATTCACTCTTGTTTATATTGTACATACAAATAAATGACTTGTTTTGTTTCAAGGCGTGCGCTGTCCGTGCGATCCCGCTACGCTTTCTGCCGCACGGAGGCCACTAGGTAGCCGCCCATGAAGTTCGCGCTGCGCGGTACAACTTTGGCGTTCCGGGCAGATCCGTTCACGGTGGCGCCCGACGCGGCCATCGACTGCAACGATGATGGTGCGGTCATCATCGAACATGGCCGGATCGTCGCCGTTGGGCCGGCGGTTGCAACGCTTGCCGCGCATCCCAGCATCCGCATCGAGTCCTATCCAGGCCATCTGATCATGGCCGGCTTCGTCGATTGCCACATCCACTTCCCGCAGACCGAAGTGATCGCCTCTTATGGCAAGCAGCTTATCGACTGGCTGAACACCTACACCTTCCCAGCCGAACTGAAGTTCGCTGACGCCGCTTACGCCGGGCGCATGGCGGAGGTGTTCCTTGACGAGGTCCTGCGTAACGGCACAACGACTGTCTGCGCTTATTGCAGCGTGCACCCGCAATCCGTCGATGCGCTGTTTGCCGCCGCCGAAAAGCGGGGCATGGCCATCGCCGCCGGTAAGGTGCTGATGGATCGCAACGCGCCTGCGGGTCTGCTGGATACTGCCCCGCGTGGCTATGCGGAATCGAAGGAACTGCTTGAACGCTGGCATGGCCGCGGCCGCGCCACCTACGCCATCTCGCCGCGTTTCGCGCCAACATCAACGCCAGCGCAATTGGACGCGGCCGCGACGCTCTGGCGTGAGCATCCTGACGCTCTGATGCAGACGCACGTTAGCGAGAACCTGAAGGAGATCGCTTGGGTTAAGGCGCTGTTCCCCGACGCGCGCGACTATGTAGATGTTTACGAACGATGTGGTCTGCTCGGGCCCGGCGCCATCTTGGGCCACGCCATTCACCTGAAGCCACGCGAGATCAAGGCGCTGCGTAAATCCGGGGCGGCCATCGCTCACTGCCCAACCTCCAACACCTTCATTGGCTCCGGTTTGTTTGACTTGAAGGGTCTGCGGGCCAGCGACGCACCGATCCCGGTAGGCCTGGCGACCGATGTCGGCGGCGGCTCCTCATTCTCCATGTTCGCGACGATGCGCTCGGCCTATGAGATCGCACAATTGCGCGGCCACCCGCTGCATCCGGCACAGAGCTATTGGCTGGCAACGCTCGGCAGCGCCCGCGCCATGCGCCTTGATCATCGGATCGGCAATCTGGCGGTAGGCTATGACGCTGACATCATCGTGCTCGATCTGGCGTCACGGCCGCTGCTCACCGAACGCATGCGCCACGCCAAGGACATTTGGGACGTACTGTTCGCGCAGATGATCCTCGCCGACGACCGCGCTGTTAAAACCGTTTACGTCGCCGGGCGGGATGTTTCCGTCCCCAAATAGTGCCTCAGAATCCCGAATTGGCACGGCTGAGGCCATGGACATCAGCGCCCTATGGTCGCATGGTGAATCCGGACTGTGGCACCGCCCGAGCGGCGAGAGTTGAGGCGGACTTCATGGGCTCGGCGAGTAAGATCAGCAGCGTCAGCAGTGACGCCGGCAGTGGCATGGACAAGGCCAGTATTGACGCGATTGTCGGCGGTCGCCATGGCGATCCATTCGCCGTTCTTGGGCTGCATCAAGTTGGCGCCCGCTGGATCGCGCGCACTTTCATTGAGGGTGCAGAAAAGGTCGCCGCTATCGGCATTGATGGCACACCGCTCGGCGTCCTGACGCGCCGTCACGATGCCGGCTTTTTCGAGGGCCCCGTCGCCCTCATCGAGCGGCGGCCACTGCGTTATGAGGCCGAGAACAAGGGCGGCCGTTGGACCGTCACCGACGCCTACGCGTTCGGGCCTGTACTCGGGCCGATCGACGACTATTTGACCGCCGAGGGCACGCATCTCCGGCTTTTCGACCGGCTTGGCGCCCACCTCATGACGCATGAAGGCGTCAGTGGCGTCCACTTCGCCGTCTGGGCGCCGAACGCACAACGCGTCTCCGTGGTTGGCGAGTTCAACGGCTGGGATGGCCGCCGTCACGTCATGCGCAAGCGCATGGGTTCGGGACTGGCCGAGATCTTTGTGCCGGAGCTCGAGGCCGGCACTCTCTACAAGTTCGAGATCATTGGCGCGGATGGCAAGCTGTTGCCACTGAAGAGCGATCCGTTCGCTTTCGCCGCTGAGTTGCGGCCAAATACGGCATCCATCGTCACACAGCCCAGCAAGCCAGCATGGAGCGATGCCGCCTATCTCGAAGCGCGCGCCAAACGCAACCATCGCCGCTCGCCGATCAGCGTTTATGAGGCGCATCTCGGCTCTTGGCGACGCAGGAGCGATGGCGGCTTCCTGACCTATGACGAGTTGGCCGAGCAGCTGATCCCCTATGTGCGCGACCTTGGCTTCACTCACCTTGAACTTCTGCCGATCACCGAACACCCTTATGACCCGTCCTGGGGCTATCAGCCAACCGGGCTTTACGCGCCAACCGCTCGGCATGGTTCGCCCGAGGGCTTCCAAAGGTTTGTCGACAAGGCGCATGCGGCTGGCATTGGCGTCATTCTTGATTGGGTACCAGCACACTTTCCGACCGACAGCCATGGACTGGCCAATTTTGACGGCACCGCACTTTATGAACACGCGGACCCGCGCAAGGGCTTCCATCCCGACTGGAACACGGCGATTTACAATTTCGGCCGCAAGGAAGTCGCCGCCTTCCTGGTCAACAATGCGCAATATTGGCTGGAGCGCTATCACCTGGACGGCCTGCGCGTCGATGCGGTCGCCTCCATGTTGTATCTCGACTATTCGCGCAAGGCTGGCGAATGGGTGCCGAACGAGCACGGCGGTAACGAGAATGAGGAGGCGATCGCCTTCCTCAAGCGCATGAACCAAGTCGCCTATGCCGGCACGCCTGGCATCATGACGATAGCTGAAGAATCCACAGCCTGGCCCGGCGTGTCGCAACCGACCAATGCGGGCGGCCTCGGCTTTGGCTTCAAGTGGAACATGGGCTTCATGCACGACACACTCGCTTATCTGGAGCGGGATCCTGTGCACCGGGTGCACCATCACCACGAGCTGACGTTTGGACTCCTGTACGCGTTTTCCGAGAATTTCGTGCTGCCGCTCAGCCACGACGAAGTCGTACACGGCAAGGGCTCACTGCTGACCAAAATGGCCGGCGATGACTGGCAGAAGTTCGCCAACCTCAGAGCCTATTACGCCTTCATGTGGGGCTATCCGGGCAAGA
>JANNSA010000462.1:0-10035 GCA_031402115.1 Hyphomicrobiaceae bacterium
GACGTTTTGCAGCACCAGTTCGCACGCCGAAATGAACCAGATCGGCAACGCCGTGTTGAACCACAGGCGCGGGTCGTGTGTGGTCGGGCCAGCCGGGATCTCGCGCGACAACCGGTGCTGGATGAAGATCGCCTGGATAACGCTGGTCACCCACGTGGAGGCAATGGCGGCACCGACGGCGGTGGTCGCTGTCAGTGGCCAGCCGGCAGCGCGCGCCATCGCCATGAACACCAGGATCAACAGAGGCCGCACGACATAAGGCGGCAGCAGCGCCAGATTGATCCAGGATTTGGAACGGCCAATGCCATCATGCATGTCGCTGAGCGTATACGGCGGCAGGCACAACAGCCCGAGCATCAGCGGCAGCACGTAATGAGGTTCGAGCGCCCCGCCAAACCGCCAAAGCAGCAGCAGGCTCAACCCGGCCAGCGCTGTGCTGACAGCGACGGGCAAGATCCGGCCCTCGCGGATCAAGCCGCGCAGCAGCGGCAGATTGCCACGCTCGGTGTATTCCGGCACGAACCGCATCATTGAGATGTTCAGGCCAAGCGCCGACAGGCCGCCCAGGATCAGCACCCAAACCCAAACCCAAACGAAAATGCCGTAGTCGAAGCTGCCCATCCAGCGCGCCAGCAGCACTTGTGTGAGGTAGGCAATACCGGCGCTGGCGACGCGAATGGCGAAGGCGTTGAGCGCGGCTTGGCCTGTGCGGCGACGCTCACTGCCGTTGCCGGCGAGTTTGCCGCGCAGCCATTTCAGCGGCGTGCGGGCCAGCGAGATGTCGTCGGCGGCCATCACAGGAGTTTCCGCTTCGAGGGTTTTGCCTGGCATCCTAGCGCGCGATGCCGGCGCAGCGGCGGATCTCGCGCAAGCGCACCAGTTCGGCGACTTGCTCCCAAGCGCGGCTGCGATCGGCGTCTTCCGAAATCACATGCGCGGTGGCGAAGAACTCGGCAACTTCAGCCGCATAAGCCCCGTGCCGGCCCTCCAGCACGCAGGCCATCGACTCTAATTCCTGCCGGGAGGCTTCGCTACCTTCCGTGGGATGCCAACGCGACGCCATATGAATGCCCTGCCAGTGGTTTTTGTATTCTGAGAACCAAGGGTGAGCAAATTCAGCGCCAAGCTACGTCATACATTCTTAACGGCTTGGCGGAATCGCGGCTGCGGCGTGCTTGGGGCTGGGGCACAATACGTAATTCGGCTGCGGCAACTTTGGTCACGGCCGCCGTTGTTTGCTGCCGAATCAAGTTCTGTGACCCCGATGCGATCCCCGATGCGATCAAGGCGCGGCAACCGCCGGATCGACAACCACCGGCGCAACGACGGCTTTCTTCTTCGGTTTAACCAGTGCCGGCGTCGTGGTTGCGGTTTCAGCCGGGCTGGCATCGGTTGCTGGAACCACCGCCGTCTTGGCCTTCGCCGTCTTGATCTTGACAGGCTTCTTCTTCGCCGCCTTCACAATTTTCGGGGCCGGCGTCACGGCCGTGCTGGCTGGCTTAGCAGCGCCGGCCGTCCCAACATCAACGCTTTCCTCGGCGTTGGCAGCAGCCAGCAATTCCTTCGGTGGGCGCCAGCCGCACGACCAGTTCATCACTTGCGTCCGGATGACGCCAGGGATTGCATTATCGGTCGGCGCGCTGGCGACGTTCTGCAGCGTCCGATTCGACGTGGACAACTTCCAGGACAGGTTCTGGAAGCCATATTCCAGCATTGCCGCTGCCCGGACGTTGCGCGCCGCAGCGCTGGTACCGCCGAGCACCACGGCCACCAGCCGGTTGCCATCGCGCGTCGCAGTCGCCACAATGTTGTAGCCGGAGTCACAGATGAACCCGGTCTTCATACCGTCAGCACCTTGGAACGTCTGCAGCAGCCGATTATGACTGGCCAGCTTGGCCTTGCCGATCGTCATCGTTGGCGTCGCGAACAGATGTGCATGCTCGGGGTAGTCGTTCATCAGCGCCGTCGCCAGCAAGGCCAGGTCGCGCGCCGTGGTGATCTGATTGGGATGCGGCAAGCCGTTGGGATTGGCGAATGTCGTATCCTTCATGCCAAGCCGGCGCGCCGTCGCGTTCATCATGCCGACAAAGCCGGCTTCAGTACCGCCAATCTTTTCCGCCAGCATCACCGCCATGTCGTTGGCGGACTTGATTACCAAGGCGCGCAACGCCAGGTCGGCGCTGATCTGCTGGCCAATCTTGAGGCCGACCTTGCTCGGCGCCATCTTGAAGGCGGCCTCACTGCAGATCAGCTGATCCTCGGGCTTCAGCGCACCGCTTTTCAGCGCCTCAAAGGTAATGTAGGCGGTCATCAACTTCGTCAGCGATGCTGGATGCCAAGCTTGACCAACATCCTCGGCATACAAAACAGTGCCCGACTTGGCCTCAAACAGGATTGAAGGACCGGCCAGTGCAGGCCGCATCAGCGCCAAGCTGGTCAAGGCCAAACTGGTCACGGCGATCGCGGCGGCTGACAATCCTAGCAGTGACCTTGTCACGGCGGATCTGGTCACGACGGATCTGGCCACAACTGACCTTGCCACAACTGACCTGGCCATGCTCGGTTTGTTCTGGCGTTTAGCCCGCATGCCTAACCTCGTCTTATGCCATTCTGGCCCGCCCGCGGCCGTCCGGCAATCCAATGGTGCCCCTGGCCCGACTCGAACGGGCACGTCCTTACAGACAACAGATTTTGAGTCTGCCGCGTCTACCGGTTCCGCCACAGGGGCAACTAGCGCGGACAATATCGGCCAAGCCAGCCCAGTCAACCTGCGATGAGGATCGCCCCGCGACCTTTCGGCCACATCCGTGCATTCGAGCCACTGCTGCGACGATACAAAGGCGATCTCGGTTCCCTTCGCGAGACCATGGCAACGCCGACCGTTCACTGGTATTGCTGGCGTTCGCAGTCGTTGGGCGACGGCCAGTACGTTGGCCCGGTGCCATCACACTTCTGGAGTCGTACTCATGCCCACCAACGCGTTGCTCGATGCCGCCAACGGGCACATGGACGACCTGACCGCCATCCGTCACGATTTGCACGCACACCCGGAAATCGGCCTCGAAGAAGTGCGCACCTCGGCACTGGTGGCCAAGGAACTGGAACGGCTGGGCTATCAGGTGACCACCGGCATCGCCAAGACCGGCGTGGTCGGTACGCTGAAGCGCGGTACTGGCCGCCGCTCCATCGGCATCCGCGCCGACATCGACGCGCTGCCGATCATGGAAACGACAGGCCTCAGTTATGCCAGCCGCACGCCTGGCAAGATGCATGCCTGTGGCCATGACGGTCACACCACCATGCTGCTTGGCGCCGCCCGGCTGATCGCCGAGCGCAAGCAGTTCGACGGCACGGTGCACCTGATTTTCCAACCGGCCGAGGAGAACTTTGGCGGCGCCGAGATTATGTGCCAGGAAGGCCTGCTTGAGCGCTTCCCGTGCGATGCGATGTACGCGTTGCACAATGAGCCCGGCCGGCCGGTTGGCACGATCGCGTTCCGGCCGGGCGCGATCATGGCGGCCGTCGATCAGGTGCAAATCACCATTCGCGGCAAAGGTGGCCACGGCGCCAGCCCGGAAGACACGATCGATCCGATTGTCGCCGGCGCGTCCATCGTCATGGCCTTACAGACGATTGTCTCGCGCAACGTCGCGCCGCTGACGCCGTCGGTCATCACCGTCGGTTGCCTGAAGGCTGGCGATGTCTGCAATGTCATCCCGGAAACCGCCTTCCTCGATTGCACGATCCGGCACTTTGATCCGGCTGTCGGCGCGCTGCTGAAGTCGCGCATCGACACGCTGGTCAAGGCGCAGGCCGTGAGCTTTGGTGCGACCGCCGAAATCGCTTGGATGAACGGCTACCCGGTCACCATGAACGATCCAGCGGCAACGGCTTTTGCGCGAGGCGTCGGTGTTGATCTGCTCGGCGAGGCCAACGTCATCGATCTCGCCAAGCCGTTCCTCGGCAGCGAGGACTTCGCTTTTATCCTGGCGCGCAAGAAGGGCAGCTACATGATGCTCGGCAACGGCGACACCGCTGGCCTGCACAACCCCGGCTACAATTTCAGTGACGCCGCGATCCCGTTCGGTGCCGCCTATTGGACAGCACTAGCCGAGCGCGCCTTGGCGGCGTGATGTGCATTCGCGGGGCATGCGGATACAACACTGAGTTCGGCATTGATGACCATTAGCCGTCCGCGATCCCTGATCAGCCGAGTTTAAGTATTGTGCCCATTCCAGGCGCTCACGCGATCAGCTTGTGCCTGGCAATCTCGCGGAACGGCTGGCCGCCGCCGGGGTCGCCGAACAGGCAGATGCTGTCCAGCGACAACGGCTGCGCCAGCAGCGGCGCCAGCGCGGGTGTCAAGGCTGCCTCAACGCGCTCTTGGCTGGCCCGGTCGAGCGCGGACGTTAGCGTCACGTGAAAGCGGAATTGGTTGAGGACATACGGATAGCCCCACTGCTCGAACAGCAGCCGCTCGGCCGGCGGCATGCGGTCGAGGCGGCGGCGGGCACGATCAGCGGCGTCGATCGGCGCGCGGTAAGCGTCGAAGCCGATGACAATGCTGGTTGCCAGCCAATCGAGCGCCTGGCAGCGGGCCTTGGGCATCAGCGCCAGAAACGGACCTTCGCGAGTCAGAGCCAGTTGACCAACCTCGACAGCCCGCCGGTTCTGGCAGAAGCGGCGCAGATGTCCGTGAAGTTCGCTGACGCTAACCCCGGCGCGCAAGCGGAAGGGCGCCTTCAGCGTACCATGCAGCGCATAGCGGCGCGGCTCAGCGGTTATGGCCTCAACGAATGCCGGCTCCAGTCCATACGTAACGCGAGGCTGGGCCGGGCCGCTGACTGCATCAATGCCCAACCAACCGCGACCAAAGCCAGCCATGGCGCTGTCGGGAGCAGGCGCCCAATACAAGGCATAGCGTTCAAATTCTGGTTGGTCAGCGCCTGCCATTTCGTACCCTTGCCCCTTGCCCCTTGGCCGCCGATACACTTTGGCGGCTGACTAGACGGCACTCACGACTTGAAGATGGCGGCGGCGGCATCACGGGCGCGGCGCTTTACCGCGATCTCAGCATCAATGCGGGCGCGCTCCTCGGCTAGCGCCTGCAGCCGATCCTCCAGTTCGGGAATCGACAAAGTGCCCAATGGCTCGCCAAGGACGATACCCTTGGCCGCTTTACGGGGTTGCAGATCATCAAGGTCCATGGTCGTCTCCCGGCATTCGCGGAGCAGCTTTGTCTGATCGCCGCCCAAATCTAGCGCAATCAGTCCGGGAGCACGACCATGACAGCCCCTTTGCTTCCAGCCAGCATGACCGCGATCCTTGTGGCAGCTCCAGGCGGCCCCGAAGTGCTGGTGCCGGGCAACTTGCCTTTGCCGGCGCCGGGACCGGGCCAGCATTTGCTGCAAGTGGCAGCGGCCGGTGTCAACCGGCCGGACGTGTTGCAACGCACGGGCGCTTATCCGCCGCCGCAAGGGCACTCGCCCATCATTGGTTTGGAGGCGGCTGGCACGATTGTCGCCAGCGGCCCGGGCACCAGCCAGTTCAAGCTGGGCGACCAGGTAACGGCGCTGCTCAATGGCGGCGGCTATGCGCACTATTGCCTGGTGGAGGACGGCTCTGCTCTGCCGGTACCAGCCGGATTGTCGCTCATGGAGGCTGCTGCGCTGCCTGAAACCGTATTTACCGTCTGGCACAACGTGTTCCAGCGCGGCGGCCTGAAGGCGGGCGAAACGCTCTTGGTGCATGGTGGCGCCAGCGGCATCGGCACCACCGCCATCCAGATCGCCAAGGCAATGGGCGCGCGCGTGCTGACGACGGCGGGCAGCGCCGCGAAGTGCGCAGCTTTGACGGCGCTCGGCGCCGACCGGGCGATCAATTACCGGAGCGAAGACTATGTTGCCGCTGTCGCCGAGGCGACCGGCCGCAAGGGTGCTGACGTTATCCTCGACATGGTCGGCGGTAGCTACATGATGCGCAACATCGAGGCGGCCGCTACCGATGGCCGGATTGTACAGATCGCCTTTCTGGAAGGCTCCAAGGCCGAAATCGACGTTACCCGGCTGATGCTGAAGCGCCTGACCTGGACCGGTTCAACGCTGCGGGCCCGCAGCAATGACTTCAAAGCCGAATTGGCCCAGGCCGTGCAGGCCCATGTCTGGCCGATGATCGCCAATGGCACATTCAAGCCGGTGATGGACCAGAATTTTCCACTCGTGGACGCCGCCGCTGCGCACGCACGGATGGAAGCCGGAAGTCATATTGGCAAGATCGTGCTGACGGTGGCGTGAGTCTCGCCACCCGCGCGCGTTAACGCATCGGCAAGATACAACGGCGGCGGACGAAACGACGGCACCGCGCTTGCAACTTGCACCCTGGGTCAACAACGGAACCAGGGTATCGGCATGGCAAAGGAACCAAATGACAGAATTGCTTACGGCAAAGGCGCGGGACGCTTTTTCGGCGATGGCGGCGTAATCGGCTCAGCGACGCAGCCGCTGCCGACAGGGCGCGAGGGCGGCGACGATACGCTGATCGGTGGCGCCACGAACGCCCCTCAAGAGACAATTGGCGACTGGATCGCCATCTATGGCGGCACCACATCCGCCTTCGTCGGTGGCAATGACTATCTCGAAGTCCGGTCTGCAACACCATTTGCGATTGGCGATGCGTTCCTGGCGATCGCCAACGCCACCGGCGGCGATGACCGTATCCTCAACGCCGGCACTGCTTCGATCGCGCCAGTCATTCTGACAGGCGACTTCTTTCAAGTCTCGACGCTGGCTGCTGGTCCACTCGCTGGTCCACTGACGATTCTTGGTGGCAAGGACAGCATCGTCGGCGCCGACACTGGCGCCCGGGTAGAGAACACGGTTGGCGATGTCGTCACGGTGCTTGGGCTGAATGATGTGACCGGCGGCGACGATATCTTGCGCGGCCGCGGCGGCATCAATGCCGTCTATGGCGACGTGCTGGAGGTCCGGTCCAACGCCACCATCCGCGGCGGCAACGACCGGATGTCTTCCGGCGGTGGCAAGGACGTGGTGGTTGGCGATGTCGGCTTGGCGCCGTTCGGCACCGTCATCGGCGGCAGTGACACGATCGACTCTGGCCTCGGCAACGACATTGTCGTCGGTGATTTGCGCAATGGCGCATCGCTTACCTCCAGCAATGTGACCATCGACCTGACCGGCGGCAAGGACACGCTGAGTGGCGGCGAGGGCAACGACACGATGGCGGGCGAGTTTGCCTCCGGCACCGTGCGCAACTTCAACGGCGCTGACGACCTGTTCTTTGGTAATGCCGGCAACGACCGCATGTTTGGCGATGCCCGCATCCTGCGTCTTGATGCGGCCGGCGCTCAAGGCACCGGCGGCAACGACGCCATCAACGGCAACGGTGACGACGACTACATCGTCGGCGATGTCGGCACGCTGGTCGCGGGCTCATTCAAGGGCGGCAACGATCTGCTGTTCGGCGGCTTGGGCAACGACACGCTGATCGGCGACGTCGCCTGGGTCCAGCCCGGTGCCACAGTCATTGGCGGTGATGACTTCCTGGATGGCGGTATGGGCGATGACGTTATCGCCGGTGGCGATGGTTTCGACACGGGTGGCTTTGGTGCTGACCTGTTCGCGGTCAATGTCGATCTGGCGGCCGGCACGGCGACCGGTCAGGGCACCGACACGCTGACGTCCATTGAGAATCTGCAAGGCTCGGCGCTCGGCGACACGTTGCGCGGGGCGGCCGGCGTCAATGTCATCCAAGGGGGTGACGGTGGTGATCTGCTGGATGGCCGCGCCGGCAACGATCTGCTGCAAGGCGAAACCGGCAATGACACGCTGCTGGGTGGCGACGGCGGCGACTTCGTGTCGGGCGGCGATGGCCTGGACAGGCTCTCAGGCGGTGCTGGCGCCGACACGCTCAACGGCGGCGGCGGTGCTGATCTGTTCGTCATGAGCTTCGGCTCGGGGGCCGACGGCATCGAAGACTTCACTGATGGCAGCGACAAGATCGATGTCTCGGGACTTGGCCTGACCGCGACGCAACTCGGCACGCAGCTGACAATCGTGCAGTTTGGCACCAGCACTTTGGTGACACTCGATTCCGGCCTGAGCAGCGAGACCAGTTTTGAACTGCTCAATACCACGGCGAGCACGATCAATTTGGCCAACGACTTCGTGTTGTAAGGCTGACGCCAACTCAGCCAAGAAGAACCGGCCACCACCGTGGTTCAACCATTGCGGTGGCCGTACTGGCAGCGCTCGCCCTGGGGTGCGGCAAGCTTGGCGTCTTGATCGGCCCTCGCAACTGCGATACCCGATTGTCCGGCGATCTGTTGCCCTTGGAACCGCCCCCCGCGAAGGACTTGCCCCGTGACCTACGTCGTCAATGAGAGTTGCATCAAGTGCAAGTTCACGGACTGCGTCGAGGTGTGTCCGGTCGATTGCTTTTACGAGGGTGAGAACATGCTCGTCATCCACCCGGATGAGTGCATCGACTGCGGCGTCTGCGAGCCGGAGTGCCCGGTCGACGCGATCAAGGCCGATACCGAGCCGGCGCTGGAGAAGTGGTTGGAACTGAACCGGGTCTATGCCAGCCAATGGCCGAATATCACGACCAAAAGGGACGCTCCAACGGATTCCGCTCAGTATGAGAAGGAGGCGGGCAAGTTCGAAAAGTATTTCTCGCCGGAGCCGGGATCAGGCGATTGATTGCGCTATAACTCGTTCGTTGCGGGGCAAGCGATCTAAGCGTTGCGTGTTCCGCAGACTGGAAGCGTGCCAAGTCATTGCGGTTAGTTATCGTTAACGATTGCAGCCTTCAAATTCGGATAAAATTCTGTTATATTCCTCCTCGGAGTGGTTTCCGGGGCACAGCTAGCTGCGGCGCGCATGCACTGCGCTACAGCAGGTGAACGTCGACAGCACCGTCAGGGGTACACGGCGGCCAGATCATGGCTTCGTCGTGGCCCTTGTGGTGTGCGCGGACGTTTACAGTCTCTCGCTGACTGTTCTTCGTTGGCGGCTTTGCAAGCTTGTGGGCTTGTCGAACCTCTGAATGGCTGAGTTGTTGGCCTTCGCAGCCGGCTTGCCCGGCCTGAGGTCTAGCTGCGGCATGGCGTGAGAGCGAGTAGAGATATGGCGAGCAAATCAGTCGGGTCAAGCAGTACAACCCGAAGCGACCCGTCGCGCGCAGCCTCAGCTCATAGCCCCAATCGACCGTCCAAAGCCGTGATCAGGCAGAACGCAGCTGTGCGAACAACATTGGGTGTAACGCGCGCCGGTACGAGCAGCAAGCCCATCCATTCGCCAGCAGCGAAGTCAGCTGCGCCCGCAACAAGTGCCAAGGTGCCCGGCGGCAAGGCAACTGCCGACGGCGTCGTCCGAAAGACAGCGCCAAAGCTGGCTTCAGGAACCGCGCCGCGTGGCTTGGCCGATAAAGTGCATCCGACTACCAGTCAGAAATCCGCAACCCAGAGCTCGATCCAAAACAAGCCAGCTGGAAAAACCAGTGGCAAGACGGCGCCGAATTCCTCGCATCGGAAGACAACAACAGCAGTGAACATGAGCAAAAGTGCATCGTCCAAATCCAAGGCTCCGGTTGTGGGCAAGGCTGCGGGCAAGTCGACCCCGTCAAAAGTCGCCCCGGCCAAGACCACCAGCGGCAAGGTGACACTGGTGGCCAAACCGGTGGCACGCAAAGGCACGGCGAAGCCGGTGGCAGGCAAAGGCACGGCGAAGCCGGTAGCAGGCAAAGGCACGGCGAAGCCGGTGGCAGGCAAAGGCACGGCGAAGCCGGTGGCCAAGTCCGCGACCAAGGCTAACGCCAAGGCGGCGCCGAAGCCAATCATTAAGGCTACTCTCAAGACCGCCGCAAAGTCAGGCGATCAGTCAGCATCGTCGCTAGGCCGGGCTACAATCCAGCCGATGGCCAAGAATGCCCTTAAGCCCGCTGGCAAGGTTCAGCCGCAACCACAGGCCAAAACCATCGCCAAGCCACCAAACAAGCCTGTGCAGCCTGCAAAAGCAC
>JANNSA010000463.1:0-3274 GCA_031402115.1 Hyphomicrobiaceae bacterium
GGCCCAACCAGCAGCGACCGAAAGCGGCTGAATGCCCTTCGCTTTGAGAGCCGGAGCCGCCGCGATCAGATCGTCCCAGTTCTTCGGCGGCTCGATGCCGGCGTCCTTGAACACCTTGCGGTTGGTCCACATCCACTGCGCCGAGTGCAGGTTGACGGGCACGCAGTAGATCTTGCCATCGACAGTGCAGGATTCCAGCTGCGAGGCAGGACGCAGGATCTTGGCCCATTCTTCCTTCGTAGCCAGTTCCGTCAGGTCGAGGAACAAGCCCTGCTTGACCATCTCGTTGGCGTCGCCGCCGGGGTTGAACTGGGTGGCGCCCGGCGGATTGCCGCCAAGGATGCGGCTGGTGATGATTGGGCGAGCCACGTCGCCCGAGCCGGCGATGGCGCCGTCGACCCATTCATTGCCGGTGGCGTTGAACGCCTTGGCGAATTCGGCAACCGCCGCCGCCTCGCCACCCGATGTCCACCAATGCGTGACTTCGACCTTGCCAGCCAGCGCTGGCAGCGCCGCGAACGGCAAGGCAACCGATGCCAGAAGTGCGGCCAAACCTGTCTTCAACTGCATGCGCAATCCTCCCTTGGTTTCTTATCGCGGCCAGAACCTAGACAAGTCTCAGCAGAATTGCAACGTTCCAAAGAACGTTACAGAGCGTGTATCCCAGACGACTTGAAAAACGCAGAAAAATGGCGCTCAATGCGGCTCTGTAACGTTTCAGATCAGCCCACTTCTAGTCGCAAAGTGATACTCTTCGTGGACAATAGGAAAAAGAATCCCGGGCCGCCGACGCTGAAGACAATCGCTTATCTCACCGGCCTTGGCATCTCGACGGTGTCGCGGGCGCTGAAGGATGGGCCGGAGCTCAGCGCGGCAACGCGGGCGCGCGTCAAGCTGATCGCGCAGCAGGTCGGCTACCGGCCGAACCGGGCCGGCGTGCGCCTGAAAACCGGCAAGACCAATGTCATCACCGTTGTGCTCAACGCCCAGGAGGACGGCGCGGGGTTTTTCGCCAAGTTCGTCTATGGCATCTCCAGCGCGCTGGCCGGCACTGGCTACCACTTGGTCGTGACGCCCTACTCGCTGTCCGACCCGATGGAACCAATCCGCTATATCGTCGAAACCGGGTCGGCCGACGGCGTCATCTTCTCGCGCACGCAGCCTGACGATCCACGCGCCCGCTACCTCGCCGAGCATCGCATTCCGTTCGCCACTCATGGCCGCACGGAACTGCCGTTCGCCCACCCGTTCCATGACTTCGACAACGACGCCTTCGCGTTCGACGCCCTGCGCATCCTGGCGGAGCGCGGCCGCAGCCGCATCGTGCTGATCGGGCCGCCGCCCGGGTTGACCTATCACAAGCACACGCATCAAGGCTATGAGCGCGGCTTGCGCGATTTCGGGCTGACCGGCATTCCCAGTGGCTCGGTCGACATTGACGCGTCGACAATGGAAATCCACGCCGCTGGTCAGGCCATGGCCAGCATGGATGCGCCGCCTGACGGCATCGTCTGCAGCGCCGCGCACGCATCCATCGCGGCGCTGGTCGGCATGCGCGACCGTGGACTTGTGGCTGGCCGCGACTTCGATGTCGTAACGAAACACTCGACGGAGTTCATTGCGCTGCTCGCGCCTGCGATCATTTCAATCCCGGAAGACTTCAGCGCGGCCGGCAACGACGTCGCCCGGATGGTTATCGCCGCGATCGCCGGCATCGACCCAAGCGAGCTGCAGACGATCGCCTATCCGGCGGCGGGCGGCTCATGAGGCAGGAGCTTGATTGGAACAGCCCGCACAAAGTGTGACTCTTCAATCCTTGCGCGGGCTCAGGCCGCAAGCCGACCCGGCCAGTAGGCCGATCTCAGAAATCCTGCCCGTCATTGGTCAGGATTTATGCGGTCACGTTTTCGGAGTTGCAGTCGTTTGGCCGTAGGCAATGCAAGCGGATCGTAGCCCGTCGCCGTTGCACGCGTCCGTCTACGCCAACTCTAGCTTGAGGCTACGGCCCAGTGCCTGGGCAGCCCGGACTAAGGTGGCAATCTTTACTTCGGCGTGCCGCGGATCAAGGAGCCTGTCTAACTGGCTGCGACTGGTGCCCATGCGTCGCGGCATCTCAGCTTTGCTGATGTTTTGCGCGTTCATGGCTTCGCCGATCAGCCAAGCCAGGACGCGCTTGATGGCGACCGCCTGAGTTTCCTCGTAAGCGCCGTCTGCTTTCAGGTAGTCGTCAAAACTAGATCCGATCTTCCCCTTGTTATGACTTGTCATCACTCGACTTCCTTCCAACGCCTTTGTGCCAAGAGTAATTCGGATTTCGGAATCTTCTGGGTTTTTTTGATGAACCCATCCAGGAACACCATGCGATCAGAGCTCATCGCGAATATCACTCGGGCAATCCGCTTGTCGGAAATTGAGCACCAGACCTCCCAAAGACCGTTGCCCAAGGATCGACATAAAGGCATGCGCTCTGGCCAACCAAACTCATCTGTGGCGATGTCTTCGTCTATCGCGCGTCGATCATCATCCGGCAGCGCTTTTAGCCATTCACGTACTGGCTCATTACCACCAACTGTCGCATAGAACGACGCGGCAATCCTCTTCAGGGTCGAAGACAATTCGTATATCGCCTGAATTTCTAATGTACCGACAAGGTACGCAACCGACAATCCAATGCCAAGTCCATCGGTCACCGACCCTCAAAGGATCCCGATTACCTCGCCACACACTCCAACGCAGCCTCACGCCGAATTCTGGACACTCACACGCCAAAACTCCGATCCAATCGGCAATCCAGCAGGTCGATTGGTTCGGCTAGCGACGACTTTGGCCATGCGCTCTGCTTGGCGCCAAGTTCAAGGAGCTCAGAGCGGAGCCCTTGTTCTTCGACCCGACACTTTGTTGGACTTGAAGCGGTCGCCATCGTGCATCACGTCAGCGACGACTTCGCCAGCCCAGTGCCAAGTGTCGTACAGGCGATCCACCGCATCTTCCCAAGAGCTGTGCATTCCGCATTGAGGCACGTCTGATGAGTCTGAAATATCCACGAGTTGGACATCTTCGCCATTCATTTGGCGAAGCACTTGATAGTGCTCGGAGTTTTCGATCCATGCTCGCCGCTGAGCAACGTGATCACGACAGTCTGGGCTACTTCCGTCGTGGCTGAACAGCATTGTAAAGATTGCACGAACAGCGTCATAAGCTGAGGTAACAAGTTCTGGCCCGTTACTTTGCCCTGCCTCGATCGCAGCGTCTGCGCGCTCAATTTCTTTGAGTG
>JANNSA010000464.1:0-1683 GCA_031402115.1 Hyphomicrobiaceae bacterium
CACATATAACGATCTTGTGATCGAGGTTGCGATCGTGCGTCCGGGCCCGATCCAGGGAGACAAGGTGCATCCCTATCTGCGCCGTCGCGCAGGACTTGAAGCCGAGAATTATCCTTCGCCCGCCCCTGCACATGGTCCAGCGGACGAGTTGCGCAATATTCTGGGCAAGACCAGGGGGGTGCCGCTGTTCCAGGAGCAGGCGATGCGGATCGCCATAGTGGCCGCCCAATTCAATGGCGCGGAAGTCAACGAGTTGCGACGCGCCATGGCGACCTTTCGCAGTCGCGGTACCATCGGATTGCTGGAGCAGAAGATGGTCTCGTCCATGGTCGCCCGTGGTTACGATCCGGGCTTTGCCGCGCGCTGCTTCAACCAGATCAAGGGTTTCGGCGAATATGGCTTCCCCGAAAGCCATGCCGCGAGCTTTGCACACCTGGTCTACGTGTCGGCTTGGCTCAAGTGCCACTACCCCGCAGCCTTCTGCTGCGCACTGCTCAATGCGCAACCGATGGGTTTCTACGCGCCAGCCCAACTGGTGCGCGATGTCCGCGAGCATGGCGTCGAGGTGCGGGATGCCGACATCAATCTGAGCGACTGGGAAGCAACCTTGGAATCCGGTGATGGCAAAATGGGCCCCGCGTTGCGGCTTGGGCTGCGGCAAATTGATGGCCTGGGTCAGGCAGACGCACAAGCAATCCTGCAGGCACGGGCTATAACCCAGGGCCAAGCCTTCTGCAGTGTGCCGCAGCTATGGCGCGCGGTGCGCGTATCCCGCGCGGTGGTTGAAAAATTGGCGGCGGCCGATGCCATGCGGTCGCTGGGACTCGACCGTCGGCAGGCGTTATGGGAGGTGCGCGCGCTGGCAGTGGATGCGCCGTTGCCATTGTTTGCCTACGGCGGCGTCGATGACGTGGGGCCGGAGCCCGCGGTGCAACTACCCGTGATGGCGCTCAGCGAGCATGTCGTGAATGATTATCAGACGCTCAGGTTATCGTTGAAGGCTCACCCCATGATCTTCCTGCGCGCGCGTCTGGACGCAGAGCGCATTGTGCCATGCACCATGCTCCGACAGATGAAGAATGGTCAGCGCGTTGCGGTCGCCGGTGTGGTGCTGGTGCGCCAGCGACCGGGATCAGCCAAGGGGGTTGTGTTCATGACGCTCGAAGATGAGACAGGGATTGCCAACACGGTGATTTGGGCAAAGACTTTGGAGCGTTACCGCAAGGTCGTCATGACGGCGCGATTGATTGTGGTGCGCGGCATCATCCAACGGCATGAGGACATTATTCACGTGGTATCGACGGCGCTGGAGGATCGCAGTGACTGGCTGCTCGACCTGTCGGCGCGGGGCCAGCACCTTGAGTTGCCGATCGCCAATGCCGACGAAGTGCTGCGGCCCGAGCCCGGGCTGCAGCGCGTCAAGTTGGAACCTGGTGCAATTCGTCATCCGCGCGACGTGCGCGTCATGCCGACGCGGCCTGCAACGATCCTTCCAAAATCACGAGACTTCCATTGAGAGGATACCCTTCATGCGCTTGAACAGCGTGACGCGCGCCACCACGATCGCTGCAATCATGGTGCTCGGTTTGTCCACAGCGGCCCGCGCGCAGCGTGGCGCGATTGCGCCGGAAGCGGCGACGGGGGTGGCAGCAAAATCTCTGGCCACGGCTCGCTCGCACATGA
>JANNSA010000465.1:0-14912 GCA_031402115.1 Hyphomicrobiaceae bacterium
GCCGCACAAGCCGCCGCCCTCGAATATGCCGTTGCGCATTTCGACTGGCGCGTTATTGCTGGCGAGATTGAACAGTTTTTCAATGCGCGGTTGCAGCGAAGGCTGCGGCGCTGAAGATTAGCTGGGTCAGGCGCAAAAAGGCATCGATCAGCCGAACACCGGTCGGCACGAAATCCTTACCAGTACGCTCCAAGCGCCTTGATGGCAGGTTGCTCCAGAACCCAAAGCGCGGCCGGCTTTGTCAGCATCGAAACAACCACCAGTGCCAGAGTTATCAGCAAAGCATAGCGCCACCGCAGGTCCCAGAACCGGCGGTTGACGACCACCGGGTAGCCAATCAGCACCGCCAGGAATGCCAGTTCGGCGATCAACTCTGACGGCACGTAGGACAGGATCATGATCCCGGTGTCTTCGCTGGTCAGTTCGTTGATCAGGATGATGCCTGCCAACAGTGCCGTCAGCAGCGCCAACAGCATGATCATCGAAACCGCCATGACGATCAGATACAGCTTGAAGTAGCTGCGTGGTGACCGCTCACGCCGCGCCGCCAGCCTGTACAGGTAGTAACCGAGCGGAATCTGCACGGCCATATGGATGGTCTGCAACAACGCGTACCGGCTGACCGCGAGCGCCGTATCAGGGCTGGTGGAATTGTCTTCGACGTACCAGTTGACGAAGTTCGTCATGGCGCCCAGCACCACGGCGAAGGCAAAGCCGAAGCTGAGCCAGAACAACTTGACCTGGCTTTTGTACGCCGGGTCTTCAGCCAGTTCGACCGGTGTCAGGATCGGATGCCGCAGCAGCCGCCAGAACACATGCGCACGCTGCAGGTGATCGGTGGCGCCCGATACTTCCCCGGCAATCGCCGTCCAGCCATCCTTGTGGCCGTCGCCGTCCGTGCTCATGTGATGGCCCTCCCGACATCAGCAGTTCAGGCGTTAGTCTGTGGCAGAGCACGCCGCAAAGTCCACAGGGCGCCGCTATTTGCAAGGCGATTCAGTTCTGGCCCGGTCGACGCCGCACCCACAACTGTCTTCCTGGGCGTTGTGCCCAGGACCCAATGTGCAACACGCAAAGCGCTGGAATCATTGCACGATGGGTCCCAGGGACAAGCCCTGGGATGACACCCTGTGGGAGTGCGAAACCGGGAATTGACTTGCCCAGCCGCTATTGGGTGTTGATGCTGGATTCCAGCTATCCGCGATAGGTGGCGAACTGCCCCTTCGGCCGGAAGCGCGTCAAGTAGCCCGGCACCACCGATTCGATGGCGCGCGGGGCGGCGATGCCGAGGCCCGCCAGCGTGCGGCCATCCTCCGTCGCCTTGGCGCTGACAATGGTGTCATGCTGCAGACTGCGCACCTGATCGACCGTCAAAGGTCGCAGGCTGAGTGGCAGCGGCTTTGACAGAGCAGCGCCGAGTTTGGCCAGCGCGAACGGGATCGGCAGCAGCGGGCGCCGCTGCTCGGAATAGTCCATCGTGCGTTCCAACAGCGCCTGGAATGTCAGCACTTCGGGACCGCCGAGCTCATAGACGGTGCCGGGCTTGGCGCGCCCTGCCAATACAGCGCTAATTGCAGCGGCGACATCGCCGACATAAACCGGCTGAAAGCGCGTATCACCGCCGATCAGCGGCATGAACGGCGACCGGCTGGCAAGGCTGGCAAAGCGGTTGAAGAACGCATCCTCTGGCCCGAAAATGATGGACGGGCGCAGGATGATGGCGCCGGGGAACTCAGCCAGCACCGCTGCCTCGCCTTCGCCTTTGCTGCGCGCATATTTCGACCCGCCGTGCACGTCGGCGCCAATCGCCGAGATATGTACCAGAGCTCGCGCACCAGCTTCGCGGGCAGCGCGGGCGATGCGACGTGCGCCCTCGACGTGCAGCTCGCGAAACGTCTGACGGCCGGATTCCGCCAGCACGGCAACCAGATTGACCACGGCATCGGCGCCTTCGACGGCGCGGCGCACGGATGGCTCAAAGCGGACATTGGCTTGAATGGCATGGATCTGGCCGACGTCGCCCATCGGCTGCAGATGCCCGGCCAGATCGGGCCGGCGCTCCGCTGCACGGATGCGCCAGCCACCCGCTGCAAGTTGCCGGACCGCATGCCGGCCAACAAAGCCGGAGCCGCCAAACAGCACAGCAAGGTTGCCGCGCGTGCCGGTAGTGGGGGAATCGACCATGGATGCCTCGTCATAGGTGCCGTGTTGCCGGTGCCTGTACGTTACGTGCGCCGGGGTCGTCGCGGATTGCTGGCAAGCCATACACGAGGCCGAACCGCCGCCTCAAGCGCCGCGTGCCGTCGCCGATGAGAAGGGGACACATTGTTCAACTTCGCCATCGCGAACCACGCATTGATGTCACCGGGCGTGACGGGCGAAGATGAACAATGTGGACTGCCCCTTGACGTGGAGAGCGCCCTGACGTGCCCGCCCTGCTGCGACATCATTGACAAAGCTGCGGCTGGTCACTATCCCCCGCAACCGTGGCCCAGATGGCGGAATTGGTAGACGCACTAGTTTCAGGTACTAGCGTTGCAAGACGTGCAGGTTCGAGTCCTGTTCTGGGCACCACTCTTTCACTTTCCGGATGCAGCGCGTTAACCGCAGGGTGATCGACGAGCATGGCGATCACTTTGCATCAGGGCGACCTGCCTGATGGCCTCAGCTTCCGGAATGGCGTAGCGATCGACTCGGAAACGCTCGGGCTTAACCCGATGCGCGACCGGCTGTGTCTGGTGCAACTCAGCGGCGGCGACAACAACGCCCATCTCGTGCAGATCGCCGCCGGCCAACGCGCCGCGCCGCGCCTGACTGCCCTGCTTGGCGATGCTGCGGTGCCTAAGATTTTCCACTTCGGCCGCTTTGACATGGCGGTACTGGCGCACACCTTTGGCGTCATGCCGGCGCCAGTTTACTGCACCAAGATCGCGTCGAAGCTGGTCCGCACCTACACCGACCGGCACGGGCTGAAGGATTTGTGCCGCGAGCTGCTCGATATCGACCTGTCCAAGGCGCAGCAGAGTTCGGACTGGGGCAGCGTCACCTTGAGCGCCGAGCAGCAAAGCTACGCCGCCAGCGACGTACTGCATTTGCACAAGCTCAAGCAGCGGCTCGACGCCATGCTCGACCGCGAAGGCCGCACCGAGCATGCTGAAGCTTGTTTCCGCTTCCTCGCCACCCGTGCCCGCCTCGACTTGATGGGCTGGCCCGACGACGATATCTTCGCCCATTAGGAGAATTCAGGCAGCAGTTGCTCCGAATCCATCATCAAGCCGGATGGCGGATCAGTAGGGTGCGAAAGGCCTTCTTCAGGCCGTATCGCACCACAGTGGGCCGCACCACAGTGGGCCGTCGGCGCCAGCCCTTTGGTGCGATACGGCGAAGTCGCCTTTCGCACCCGACCTCCGACGCCACCCGCTTGGTGGCCTTCAGGCTTTCAGCAGGCCGCTGACAGCGCGGCGCCAGCCGGCGTATTTGCGGTCACGAACAGCAGCGCTCATGGCCGGCGTGAAACGGCGGTCGAGGGCCCAGGATTTGGCGAAGTCGGCGGGTGGCGGGCAGACGCCGGCCTGATAGCCGGCGAGGTACGCCGCGCCGAGCGCCGTGGTTTCCTTGATTACCGGGCGGTCGACCGGCGCGTCAAGAATGTCGGCGAGCGCTTGCATGGTCCAATCGGATGTGACCATGCCGCCGTCGACGCGCAGCACCGTGCGAGTACCGGTCTCTTGCCAGTCGCCCTGCATGGCCTCCAGCAGATCGCGGGTCTGGTAACAGACAGCCTCAAGCGCCGCGCGTGCCAACTCCTTGGGGCCAGTGCCACGCGTCAGGCCAGTCAGCGTGCCACGCACCTCGGCGTTCCACCACGGCGCGCCAAGACCGACAAAAGCCGGCACCAGATAGACGTCCTGATTGGGATCGGCAGCCGCTGCCAGCGCGCCGGTTTCACTGGCATCCGTGATAACGCCGAGACCGTCGCGCAGCCATTGTACGGCGGCGCCAGCGACGAAGATGGCGCCTTCCAGCGCATAGGTGCGCTTGCCATTCAGCTGGTAGGCGACCGTCGTCAGCAGGCGGTTGACGGAGGCGATCGGCCGGTCGCCGGTGTTGAGCAACGCGAAACAGCCGGTGCCATAGGTTGATTTCAGCATGCCCGGCTCGAAGCAAGCCTGGCCAACTGTCGCCGCCTGTTGATCACCAGCGATGCCAGCAATGCGCACTGGGCTCCCCAATATGTCCGCCGTCGTCATGCCGAAATCGGCGGCGCTGTCGCGGACTTCGGGCAGCATGGCACGCGGCACCCTGAGCAGCCGCAGCAGCTCGTCATCCCAAGCGCCCTTGTGGATGTCATAGAGCAAGGTGCGCGAAGCGTTGGTGGCGTCCGTCGCGTGCACCGTGCCGCCGGTCAGCCGCCATAACAGGAAACTGTCGACGGTGCCGAAGAGCAGTTCGCCGTTCTCGGCCCGCGCTCGCGCTCCCGGCACCATGTCGAGGATCCACGCCACTTTGGTGGCGGAGAAATACGGGTCGAGCAGCAGGCCGGTCTTCGCCGCGACGATCGCCTCGTAGCTATCCGCCTTCAGCTTGTGGCAGGCGTCCGCCGTGCGCCGGTCCTGCCAAACAATGGCGTTCATGACGGGTTTGCCCGTTGCCTTGTCCCAAACCAGCGTTGTCTCGCGCTGGTTGGTAATGCCGATCGCGGCGATATCGGCGGGTGCGATGCCGGCCTTGGCAACGGCGCCACGCAGTGTTTCCAGGGTTGTGCGCCACAAATCCTCGGGATTGTGCTCGACCCAGCCGGATTGCGGATAGTGTTGCGTGAACTCCGCTTGGGTGATCGCCTTGATACGCAACGACTGATCAAACGCGATGGCGCGCGACGAGGTGGTGCCTTGATCGATGGCGACGATATGCGTTGGCATAAGGGGGCACTCGCGGGTGGTTGGTGAGCGGCGACCCGCACATGACCGCAACCGCGCGCGCGACGCAAGATCATGTACGGCGGCACGAGGTCGAACTAGGTGTCAGGCACTTATGCGCTCGCTCACCCTTGCCGCTTGGATAGGTCTATGATGCGCATCAGTGCCTGACACCCAGTAAGGGTAGCCTTAGCTTCGGTTCCGGATCTGGCTGAGCGTGGCTTTGGGCGTCAGGGCTTCCGGATCGACGCGTAATTCGATCACCGCAGGCAATCCCGACGCCAGCGCGCGGCTCAGTGCGGGCCGGAACTGGCTCGTCTCGGTCACCGTCTCACCATGGCAACCATGGGCGCGGGCGAGCGCGGCGAAGTCGGGATTGATCAGGCTGGTGGCCATGACGCGGCCGGGATAGTGCATTTCCTGGTGCATGCGGATGGTGCCGTACATGGCATTGTTGACGACGATGGCGACGATGTTGGCGCCATACTGCCGGGCAGTTGCCAGTTCCTGGCCGTTCATCAGGAAGTCGCCGTCACCAGCATAGGCGATCACGGTGCGTTCCGGGTGCCGGAGCTTGGCGGCGATGGCGGCCGGCACGCCATAGCCCATCGCCCCGCAAGTCGGCCCAAGTTGGCTGCGGTAGTGCCGGTACGGGTAATAGCGGTGCAGCCACGCCGCAAAGTTGCCGGCGCCATTGGCGATAATGGCATCGGCTGGCAGCATGTCGGCCAAAGTCGCGATGATCTCTTCCTGCTTGACCAGCCCCGGAGTTGGCAGCGCCTTCGCGAACGCCAGATAATCCGCATGCGCGGTCTCAGCCGCTGCCGCCCACCGGCTGGAGTCAATTCTTAGATCAGCAAGGGCAGCGAAGAAGGCCTGCGACGATGCGACGATCGGGACTTCGGTACGGAACACTTTGCCGAGTTCGTCGCCGCTGGGATGTACATGGATCAGCGTTTGCTTTGGCGTAGGAGCTTCAACCAGGGTGTAGCCGCCTGTCGTCATCTCGCCAAGCCGTGCGCCAACGCTGAATAACACATCGGCATTGCGGATACGTTCTGCGAGTTTCGCACAGGGGCCGATGCCGGCATGGCCGGCGTAGTAGGTATGGCTGTTGTCGAAATAGTCTTGCGCCCGGAAGGAGCAAGCGACTGGCAGCCGCAGTTTCGTTGCCACCGCCTCAGCCGCCGCCTTGGTGCTGGCGCTCCAGCCCGGACCACCGACAATCATCAGCGGCCGTTCGGCGCTCGCCAGCAGCCGCGCCACCAGAGCCATGTCGTTGGGGGCGGGCGCCGCTGTGGCGATGCGGACCCGGGACCCGCCGGTCACAATCGCCGTCGCCGACAGCACGTCCTCCGGCAGGCCGAGCACGACCGGGCCGGGCCGGCCGGTTTGCGCCAGATGGAAGGCGCGCGCGACGTATTCAGGGATGCGCGAGATGTCGGTGATGATCTCGGCGCCCTTGCCGAGCGAGCCGAACACGGCACGCAGGTCGAACTCCTGGAACGCCTCGCGGTCGGTCATATCGCTGCCCGGCAGGCCGACGAACATCACCAGTGGCGTCGAATCCTGCTGGGCAATGTGAATGCCAATGGCGGCGTTGGTGGCGCCAGGCCCCCGCGTCACGAAGCAGATTCCGGGTTTGCCGGTCAGCCGGGCATCGGCGTCGGCCATCATTGCCGCGCCACCCTCCTGCCGGCAGACAATGGTTCTGATGCGCGGCGTGTCGTGCAGGCCATCGAGCGCCGCCAGATAGCTCTCGCCCGGCACGCAGAACACGGTGTCGACCTCTTGCGTCAGCAGTTCGTCGACCAAAATCCGCCCGCCGTGCCGCATGATTTTTGTCCTGAGTGTCGCCGCGCTGGGCCAAGGCAGGAATTCGGGGTCAGGCACTGACGCGTCGCCGGCTCTGCTCCTAGTCACAGCGTCGCGAAAGCGTCAGTGCCTGACCCCGGCTTTCTGCACGCCGCGCTAGTCCTGTCACAGCAGCCGGGCTATGAAAAGAGCGCGACCGGACCAACCATAATGGGGAACGCGCATGCGCCGCTGGCTGATACGCCTCGTCCTGCTGGCAATCGCTGGCGCCGCCGGCTTCTGGTTCCTGACCATGCCGCGCGTCATTACGGCCACGGACCTGCCACAGCACACAGCCGATCTGATCAATGGCGAGCGTTTGTTCAACATTGGTGGTTGCGCCTCGTGCCATGCGTCTAGGCAACCGGCTGCTTGCACTGCCAAGGCGGTGGACCGGCTCAATCTTGGCGGTGGCCATTGCCTGAAAACGCCGTTCGGCACCTTCAACGTGCCCAATATTTCCAGCGACAAACTGCACGGTATTGGCGCCTGGACCGACGCCGAGTTCGCCACGGCCATGCTGAAAGGCGTTGGGCGCGATGGCAGCCATTTGTATCCATCGTTCCCCTATGCTTCCTATCAGCGCATGCCGTTGCCGGATGTGCTGGACCTGCGCGCTTACCTGGCGACGTTGCCAGCCGCACCGCAGGCGTCGCTGGCACACGACCTGCCGCTGCCGTTCCAGCTGCGCCGCGGCGTTGGGTTGTGGAAGCTGCTCTATATCGACGACTCGACCCGGCTCACGACGCCTGGTGCCAGTGCCGAGCTGCAACGCGGCGCCTATCTGGTGAACGGCCCTGGCCATTGCGGCGAATGCCATACGCCACGCGATCCGCTTGGCGGCCCACAGCGGTCGCTACATCTGGCCGGTGGACCGGCGCCGGAAGGCAGTGGCTGGATACCGAACATAACACCAGCCAAGGATGGGCTGGCGAGCTGGAGCCTGGACGATGTCGAGCGCCTGCTGACCACCGGCATGTTGCCAGACTTCGACTCGCTCGGCGGCAGCATGGTCGAAGTGCAGCAGAACCTGGCACGGCTGCCGCCAGAGGACCGGCGTGCGATCGCCTTGTACCTCAAATCGCTGCCACCCATCACCAACGCGAAACCAAAATGACGCGGACGTTGGCAAAGCGGCTCTGGTTGACTGCGACGTTGCTTGCCGCACTCGGCCAACCGGTTGCCTTGGCCGAGCCGCCAGGGCCGCCGCCGAGCCGGGCCGAAATTGTGCGTGATGTGCTGCGGCGGCACTGGTCTGTTGTGACGGGCGACATCCGGCCGCCGCCATTGCTGATTGATCTGGAGGCGATCGGACGCGATCCCGAGCTGGTGCAACCCGGCGCTGCCGAGGCTTCCGTGCTTTTCAATCGGCTTGTGGCGCAAGGCCCGGTGTTAGTGACAACCGCCACCGGCACCGTGCGCCCGGCAGCTGTGCCGACGCGCGATCTCGGCGCCGTGCGGGAATGGTTGGACGGCCTGCCCGCCTTAGCGATCAGCCGCTGTCAGGATGTGCCGCCGCTGTCGCATCCAGCGGTCGCTGCCCGGATCGCCGACGATCTTGCCGGGCAATTGGCGATCCGACGTCCCAAGCTGCGTTATCTGTCCTTGGTCGCCATGAAGAACCGCTGCGCGGCGGCATTCCCCGAAAGCGCGGCGGCAATCCGCGCATTGATCGCCCGCATGGCGCTGGCAGCTGTTGAGGTGGTGCCAGCCCGGCTCGATGCGAGTGGCGCCTTGTGGCGACTCGATCTCGACGAAATGAAACTCACCGCTGCGCAATGGGACAATTTCGCGAGCTACGACCCCTATCAAACCATGGCCGTGGCCGGGGACGCTCTGACTTCTACGCAAGCTACGGGTACACGCCATGCGGTCATCCGTGCTGATGCCCTGGCCGCATCCTTGTTCGGCGACGCCCCTGCAGCAGGGCCGCTCAAAGACCTGCTTGGGTTCTATCGCGAACCCCTCGATGCGGACGCAAGTGCCGCCGAGTTGGGCATGGCCGGCGATACCTTCCGCAAGGGCTTGTTCACGGCACCTATGCAGCGCATGCAATCGCTGCTGGTGCAGCCGATATCCCGCGCCCGGTTCGACGATTGGTATCCGTCCCTGGCCGCGCGACTGTTGGGCACGCAGCGCGCCTTGCCTCCGCGCGATAAGCGGCCGGCGATTCATCGGGACCGTCGACCCCTAGGGCTGACGCCAGAGCTCCAGATCGTGACGGAGCAGACTGCCCTGTCCAGCGGTGACCTGATGAGTTTCGCAATCTCAAGCACTGTTGATTGTGCACTCGAAATTATCGATGTTGATCCCTTGGGCCGCGCCACGCTGCTGTTCCCCAACGACTTTCAGCGCGATGGCAGACTGAAGGCCGGTACCCGTCTGGAACTGCCGGGTGCCACCGCGCCGTATCAGTTGCGTCTCAACCGGGTAGGTGCCGAAACCGTGATCGCGCTATGCTATGCGCCCGGCAGCCGGCGCGAGCGCTCGTACAGTGAGTATGTGCGGCAACGCTTTCTTGATCTTGGCGAATGGCGCACCTACCAAGCCAACGACCCTGGCCCGCCACCACGCGGCCGGGCCGCAACGCGACCGGCAGCTAAGGCGCCGGCGGCACCACCACGCCTGCTCGCCCGCGCCGCGTTCCGCATCGAGGTCCGCTAAGCACGGTGCTTGCGAGCCGCCGGGAATGTTGCTTCATTTGTGAACACACTAAGCAGACAGCGAGGAGCCAAGGGCTTGGCGACGGCGTTGACGGGAGCAGAAGCGCGACGGCCCTGGGTGCTGCTGGCACCGACCTTGCTGGCCCTGATCGTGCTGATGATTGCCCCGATCTGCATCATGGGCATTTACTCGTTCTTCACGTTCAAGACCGCTGGCGTCGAGACCACTGACCTGACGACCGCCAACTGGCGCGAGTTCTTCACCGACCCCTATTACTGGTCTTTCCTGTGGAAGACGTTCCGGGTCTCGCTGGTCACCGCCGTGCTGTGCGTGCTGCTAGCTTACGCGCCCGCCTACTTCATCGCCATGACGACGTTCCGGCACAAATGGCTATTGTTGCTGCTGTTGATCGTGCCGTTCTGGATTTCCTTCACGATCCGCACGTTTTCCTGGATCCATATCCTTGGCGATCAGGGCGCGATTAATGCCAGTCTTGTTGGCCTTGGCATCATCGCGACGCCAATCCCACTGCTCTACAACGAGGGTTCGGTGGTGATGGGCATGATCCACTTCTTGCTGCCCTATGCGATCCTCAACATCTACGTGTCGCTGGAGGGGATTGACCGCAATCTGATCTCGGCAGCGCGCACACTCGGTTGCACGGAGTTGCAGGCGTTCCGCGAAGTGACGCTGCCGTTGTCGTTGCCGGGCCTCGGCGCCGGCTTCCTGCTCAGCTTCGTACTGGCAGCCGGCAGCTATGTGACGCCGCAGATCCTCGGCGGCCGCAGCGACAGCCTGTTCGGCAATCTGATTTTCAACACCACCATGACCGAACTGAACTGGCCGATGGGCACGACCTTGTCCGTCGTACTGCTGGTGCTGCTCGGCATCGTTTCGGTATTCTACAGCCGCTACATGGGGCTGTCCCAAGTGTTCAAGGGGTTGAGCCGGTGAAGAATGGGCAGCGGTTGGCAGGAAGCGGGCAACAGGAAGTAAGGGCTGATTTGCCCTGCTTGATTGCATCAAGCCGTGAACTTCCTGCTGCCTGCTGCCCGCCTTCCGCTGCCTTCTTACTCGCGGCATCCCCATGACCCGCACTCATCCCGGCTGGCTGCTCGTCATCGCCGTCACGGTGTTCGTCTACTTGTTCATGTTCGCACCAATCCTAGTGACGATGCTGCTGTCGTTCAATGACAGCCGTTTCGGCAGCTTTCCGATGACGGGCCTCAGCCTGCGCTGGTACACCAAGCTGATGGAGAACGACGCGGTTCTGCGCGCCTTCTGGACCAGCCTATGGATCGGCGGCGTCACCGCTGTGATCTGCACAGTGCTGGGGGTCATGGCTGCCTTGGCGCTGGTGCGATACGAGTTCCCCGGCAAGGCCACTGTCAACGCTCTGATCGTCGGCCCCGTTCTGGTGCCGGAAACCGTGCTCGGCGTTGGCCTGCTGCTGGCCAACCGCTGGGCGGGGCAAAAGCCGAGCTTTGCACTGCTGCTGGCAGGCCATGTGCTGTTGTCGCTACCGTTCGTCGTGCTGATCGTGCAGGCGCGGCTCGTCGGCGTCAAACGCGTCTACGAAGAGGCGGCGCTGTCGCTAGGCGCCAACCGCCTGCAGACCTTCCGCGAGATCACTTTGCCGCTGATCCTGCCGGCCGTCTTCGCGGGTCTGCTGCTCGCCTTCACCATCTCGTTCGACAACATCACGGCGAGCCTGTTCTGGCGGCCGCCCGGCGTCGAAACCATGCCGACGCAGATCCTGTCGATGCTGAAGGTTTCCATTAGCCCCGAGGTCAACGCGCTTGGTACGCTGATGGTGCTGGTAACGGTTGGTGTGCCGCTCTTGGGCGGATTGCTGGCGCGCGCAATGATGCGGAACTAGGCGGGAGATCTCAGGTCGTGGGTCAGCAGGAACTGCCAGAGTCGCGACGACAAGATCGATCCGGGACGCCGGACGACGCGATACTTGCGACTATAGCCAACCGCGCCGATGATGTGGCCGCCTTGTGCCGGCGTCACGGCGTCACGCAGCTGGACTTGTTTGGCTCGGCAACCGGTGGCAACTTCGATCGCCACGCCAGTGATCTTGATTTCCTGGTAGCCTTTAACCAGCGTGCCAAGCTTAAGGCGTATGACAACTATTTCGGCCTGCGCGAAGGGCTTGAGCAGCTGTTTGATCGTCCGGTCGATTTGTTGACAGTGGAGCAGATCAAGAACCCTTATCTGCAGGCCGCGATCGAAGCCAGCAGGCGCCCGATCTATGTCGAATAAGTCCGCCAAGCTGTTGACCGATATTGTCGTGGCTGGCGCGGCAATTGAACGCTTCACGCGCGGTTTGACACGGCACTCCTACAGTTCAAATTTGCTCGTGCGATCGGCAGTCGAGCGCCAGTTTGTGGTCCTCGGCGAAGCCCTTAGACGCTTGGCGTCGCTCGACGCGGCATTGGCCGAACAGATCAGCGAATACCGGCGGATCATTACATTTCGCAACATCATCGTGCACGGTTATGATGCACCCGATACTGACGTCGTCTGGCAAGCTGTGACCGACAAAGTGCCCATTCTGGCCGGTGAAGCTCAGCAGCACCTCGTTTGTATTACGCACAAGCACGCACCGTTGACGCACGATATTTCTGATCTGCCTGCCTACTTAACCCGGAGTAAGTTCCCATGACCAAGCTCTCCCAAACCAAACGCCTGGAACGCTTGCTTGAACGGCACGGCAATGGTGGCATTGAGCGCCGGACGTTCCTCGGCCTTGCCGCTGCAGCGGCTGCGAGCGCTGGCCTGTCGACGCGCTGGACCGGCGCGGCGCTGGCCGCCGTGACGGAAGTGCGCTTCGATGGCTGGGGTGGCGTCGTGCAGGAGGCGATCGATAAATACGGCTTCCAACCCTACACCGCCAAAACCGGCCGCAAAGTCGTGCAGGGCACGTTCGGCGGCGAGGACGAGATCATCACTAAGATTAAAGCCTCATCACCTGGCGACTATCACGTCATCCACTCCTCGGGCGTCGAGTACTACAAAAAGTACGTTGACAGCGGCTGGACCTCGGAAATCAACGAGGCCAACATCCCCAACATGCAGTTCGTCATCACCGCAATGATCGAGCCATTCCGCAAGATGACTCCGAAGCTGTCGGGCGTGCCCTACGACTACGGCACCACCGGCATCGCCTACAACACCAAGGTGATCTCCGAGGCGGAAGCCAAGGAGAAAGGCGTGCAATTGCTGGTCGACAAGAAGTACGCCGGCAAGATCGGCGCGCTCGACGACACCGTCACCCGCGTTTGGTACGCTGCCCTGCAAACTGGCCAGAACCCCAATGATGTCAAGGACGAAGATGCGCTGTGGGCCAAGGTGCGCGAGGCCCGCGACATGACCAAGAAGTATTGGTCGTCCGGCGCCGAAGTCATGGACTTGTTGTCGAAGGAAGAGTTCGTCGTGACCGAAGCCTGGTCCGGCCGCGTCGCGGCGCTGAAGGAGCAGGGTGCGCCGATCGCCTATCTCGACCCGCCCGGTAGCTACGCCTGGATGGAGAACATGCTGATCCTCAAGGGCGCGCCAATGGCCGAATGCGAGGAACTGGTCAACTTCATGCTCGAGCCGGCAACTGCCATCGCCGTCGCCGAAGGCCAGAACTATCCGCCTTCGCTCGACCCGACCAAGGTCAAGCTGACCGACAAGATCAAGGCCCTGCCAGCCTTTGATCCGACCGGCACGTTCAAGACGCTGACGTTCGCCGATGCCAATTACTGGGCCGGCAAGTCCGACGCTTGGACCAAGCAGTGGAACCGCGTGAAGACCGGCGGGTGATGCCTTCAGGATAGGGCTGAATGAGTTAGTAATTGAGTGCCCCGCCCGATGTTTGCTAGCGGGGCATTTTTCATCCTGGTGGCGACGCCGAAGCGCTGATGCGCGAAGCGGGCAGATGCGCCTGGGTCGCGTCCGCAACCTAGAGCATCGTGCGGTAAGTCAGAATCGAGGATTCCCTAAACTCACGAACTGTGATTCACCGTTGTTGGAGGTGGATCATGGGGAAATGCTATTCGCTGGATTTGCGTTGCCGGCTGGCGTCGCGTGTCGCGGGCGGTTAGTCGCGCCGGGCGGCGGCGGTGGAGTTGGAAGTAAGCCCGTCGTTCTCGGTGAAGCTGGTGGCGCGGCATCGCCGCACCGGTTCGCTTGCGCCTGACAAACAGGGCCGCCCGGCCGGCACTGGCAAGCTCGCGCCGTACAAGGATTTTCTCATCGAATGCGTGCGCGCCAAGCCCGACATGACAATGCCGGAACTGGCGGTTCAACTGAACGCCCGGCATGGCGTCACTGCCAACCCGGCCTCGCTGTCGCGGCTGCTGTGCGGATGCGGACTGAGCTATAAAAAAACTCTGCTGGCAACCGAGCGCGCACGGTCTGATGTCGCCCGGGCGCGACGGGTTTGGATCAGCGGGCGTCAGCCGGTGATGCGCCGCATGCCGGAACGTCTCGTCTTTATCGACGAGACCTCGACCAGCACCAAGTTGACCCGGCTGCGCGGCCGGACCTGGCGTGGCGAACGGCTGCCGGGCGCGGTGCCGTTCGGTCACTGGCATACCCAGACCTTCATTGCCGGTCTGCGCTGTCACGGGTTGACGGCGCCATGGATCGCGCGTCGAACGTGAAGAATATCACTTCAGGCATTTCTCGCTGTTTGAGGATCGAAGGTCGCTGCCAGGAGGAAGGCAAGCCAAGTTGCCAGCCAGGCCAGCAGTCGTCTGAAGTTGTAGCCGACGGCGGCGAGGACGGCGTTGATGGCGTCGCCCGGGGCACGGGCCAGGTGATTGCGGTTCATGCGGTGCTCGGCTTTGAGGTGTCCGATCACCGGTTCGACCGCCGACCGCCGGCGCATGCAGCGCTTGATGGCGGGCGTCATGCGCCGCTTTTGCCCGGCCGTGAAGATGCGCAGAGTGTAAGGCGCTGGCGCGCCGTGGCCGCGATAGCCGGCGTCGGCGATGATGCGGCCGATCTCAGCACCGGTGATGGCTTCGATGGCCGGGATTACGATGGCCAGCGTATGGCCGTCATAGGGCCGGCCTGGCAGCGCCTTGGCATGCAGAACGAACTGTCCGCCTGCTGAATGCTTGATCGTCGTGGCGACCGACACCTTCATGTGGTGCCTCTGCGGCAAGCCGCAACAGCACTGACCCCGAACTCATAGGGCCCGCACGCGAAGGCGTGCAAACCAAAGCGAGTGCGCCTTGCCTTTGCCGATGCACGCAACTTCGGGCGCATGCAGAGAATAGATCGGTATCGGATCACCCGGCTGCCGCGGGCCGCGCTTGGCCATCAGCACACGGCCGGCATTATACAGCTCGCGCCGGAGCGCCGTGTTGAGTTGGGGCTTGCCTTTGATCTGGCGCTCGATGTCGCGCAGCTTCCGTCCGAGAAAGGTTTTCAGCGTTCGTTTACAACGTTTTGCACGCTTGAAGTGCTTGGCGTGGG